>NZ_JBRRDY010000011.1:0-125501 GCF_056759935.1 Stenotrophomonas sp. STEN035 | reverse complement strand
GGGGGGGCTGCGGGGTCGGCGGGCGCCGGGGCCGATTCCAAACAACATCGCGGCCGCCGAGCGGGGGGCGGGGCCCCACCGCGGGCCCCGGGGGGGGGTGCCTACCCCACCCCCCCCCCGCACCCCGGTTTTGAAGCAGTCAGTTGGTAGCGACAGCGTCTAGCGCTGCCGCATGACTTCGGTCTTCTGCATCGAGGGATCGAGAAGAAGACTTCCATGAGAACAGCTATCAACTACCTGACGGCTGAGCTACACCCTCTTGAAGCCTTACAACTTCTGGGCACAGCGTTGCGCTGGCTCCACAAACTGGTGCCAACGCAGCCCACCTGTCTCAAGTCCTGCGACAGGCAAGGCACAAAGTCAGCCTCTCGAGGAGGGAGCTCAACAAGCCTTACAGACTCCGACGAGCTTGCCTGATTTATTTCTTTTCCCACGGGAAGAAATTGGACATACTGTCCCCGTTGTTCCCGGAGCCTTCATGAATACGTACCAATTGATCGACCTTTCCCTCCAACGCTTCAGCCCGAAGGAGGTCGCCCAGGCACTGGGAGTCGATCCGAAGACTGTCCGCCGCTGGCAGACCCGCGAAACCGAACCCAAGCCCTATGTCGCCGAAGCAATCCGTCAGCGCCTGCTGCCTTTCGGCGAGCCGCCAGCAGGCGAAGGCAAATTCCGCTTCATCGATCTGTTCGCCGGTATCGGCGGCATCCGTACCGCCTTCGAAAAGCAGGGTGGCCGCTGCGTGTTCACCAGCGAATGGGACCCTTACGCGGTAAAGACCTATCGAGCCAATTTCCACGATGGGGAAGGCCATGTATTCGCCTCCGACATCACGAAGGTCCACGAGAGCGACGTACCTGACCACGACGTGCTGCTCGCAGGATTCCCCTGCCAGCCGTTCTCAATTGCAGGCGTTTCGAAAAAGAACGCACTGGGCCGTCCACACGGCTTCTCAGACAAGACGCAAGGCACCCTCTTCTTCGATGTAGCTCGCATCATTGCCGAGAAGAAGCCCCGCGCGTTCTTGTTGGAGAACGTCAAGAACCTGATGAGCCACGACAAGGGCCGCACATTCTCGACCATCATCGATGTGCTGCAGAACGAGCTTGGCTATCACGTCCATTACCGGGTGATCAACGGCAAGCATTTCGGTCCGCAACATCGCGAACGCATCATCATCGTCGGCTTCCGCGAGGAAGTGCCATTCACCTGGGAAGATCTGGATCTGCCTGACTTCGGCCTCGCCCCTAAGATGGGTTCGGTGATGCACAGCCAAGATGGCTCCGAGCCCGCTGATGCTCCTTATATCGGTGGCGCGAAGGGCAAGGTTCTGGACAAGTACACGCTCTCGGACAAACTTTGGGAGTACCTGCAGAACTATGCGGCCAAGCATCGGGACAAGGGAAATGGCTTCGGCTTCGGCCTGGTTACCCGCGAAACGACCTGCCGCACGCTGTCGGCCCGCTATTACAAGGATGGTTCGGAAATTCTGATCTCGCAGGGGTCGAAGAAAAACCCCCGGCGTCTGACGCCGCGCGAATGCGCGCGCCTCATGGGCTTCGATGACAATTTCCGCATCCCGGTATCCGATACCCGTGCATACAAACAGTTCGGCAATTCGGTGGTGGTTCCGGTGATCAGCGAAGTTGCGAGAATCATGATTCCGCATCTTCTACAGGACTCCGCTTCGGATGCGGCCAAGCCGACGAAGAAGAAGATCAAGGCCTGAGATTGGTGGACAGCCTTACCCCCGCGCAGCGATCCGCACAGATGTCGCGGATCCGCGGCTCGAATACCAAGCTGGAGGTCCTTGTACGCAAGGGCCTCCATGCGAGAGGGTTCCGCTACCGCCTGGGCGGGGCTGGCTTACCTGGACGACCAGATATCGTACTGCCGAAATACCGGACCGCGGTTTTTGTCCATGGATGCTTCTGGCACGGCCACGATTGCCCGTTGTACCGTCTTCCCAAGACAAGACCGGAGTTCTGGCAGGCGAAGATTCTGAGTAATCGAGTTCGCGATGCGCGGGTGAAAGCCGAGCTTCAAGGCATGGGCTGGCAAGTCATCGAAATATGGGAGTGTTCTCTTCGCGGCATCCACCAACGTGAGCAGAATTACTTCTTCGACGCATTCGTCGCGAGCATCAAAACCTTAATGACCTAAACCCTACCCCATCGCATCATCAGCACCAGAAAGCATGACCAACCCCGTCAAGCGAGCACCCCACATGCTCACCACATACAACGAGTTCGTAACGACGAAATCTTCAAAGGACCGAAAAGAACGCCATGGAAATGCATCTCGAGTGGAATGAAATTTCAATTTGGCTAAAGCAAAGCGAGCAGATATTCATAAAGAAGCTTTCGCGCAATGACTGCGGCTGGGCAGATAGCACAAAGAATGGCCACCAGAATGGTTTCTTTATTCCAAGAGCCATCGCGGAATCGAGTTTTTTCCCTGCACTGAAGAACTCCAACCCAAAAAAGCCTCATATCTACGACGTTGAATATTCTACTTTCTGGCCAGCTTCCAGCGAGATAAAGACTTCAACAATTAAAAATTTTTCCTTGCGCAACCCTGAAAACAAGGAAAAGGCAAAACCCAGATACGAGTGGCAGCACACAGGAGTACCAAAGGAGCACTTCCAGAAATTGTCGCCTGCATCGCTACTTCTCGTTGGAAAGCTAAAACAGCCATTTTCGGATGCAAGCCATTGGTTCATTGTCATCGATTCAGAATGTGAAGAAGCCGCGATAATCGAAACAAATTTCAATTTGGATGCTGACTTCCACTTTGATCTTTTCGACCCATCGGTGGCGGAGACCCGAGATCCCTTTGCAGATCAGCTTGTTGATGAGCTGGCGCAAGCAATTAGAGATGGCTCGCTGGAAAGCTATATAAAGGGGCAAGCGATCCCATCACCGCGCACGCTGGCAACACAGGCACAAGCTGCATGGCTTGATGAGAACACTGCCGATGAATTGAACCCATTCGACATCAATCGGCCTGGCGACGCGGTCATGCGCATCAGCCGCGATATCGAGTATGCGATTTTCAAACGAGCCGAAGTCCGCTTCCGAGCTGCCCAAGTTGCCCGTATTCTGCTTCATGGCGGCGGTGATCCTTTAAGTAATCTGGTTCGTGGCTTCCCAGAACTGGACTCAGTATTTCTCAGTGCCGCCCAGACTCGGAAAAGTAGGGCAGGACTCTCGTTCGAGTACCACGTAGAACGGTTATTCAAGGACGGACGGATCCGCCATGAGGCACAGGCTATCTTGGGTGGCCGGCGACCTGACTTCGTACTTCCTAGCGTTGCAACACTAAACGCAGAAAATGAGACAGCCATCGTTTCGCTGAAAACTACTCTTCGCGAACGCTGGAAGCAACTTGCCTTGGAAAAACCAATTGGGCAGATTTTTCTCGCTACGGTCGACGACCGTGTCTCTGGAGAAGCCATTGATGAGATGGAGCGAAATTCGATTGCACTTGTCGTACCAGAGTCCCTCAAGAAATCCAAGGAATCTGCTTATGACGGCTACAAAAACGTAATCACCTTCCGGCAATTCTTCGATTCCGAGATAAAAGAACGACGCCCTTCACTCATCCTACCATTGGAGAAATGACGATCCATGTAATGACCCACATGTCGCCTGTCCGCAAAATTGATTCGATCGACTCACGAGGCTTGCATCTCTCCAAACGACAACAGCGAGGGTGGAAACCTCGCCCTCCCCTTACTCGCTTCTTGCCGGCTCAATGGCGGATCATTGAGCTAATGACGGCCCCCACTCCCAAAGTTAATGCCGCGAGTAGGATTATCACCCTCGATACAGCACTACCCTAGGCAGACGAGGTTGTCAGTTTGGGGTATAGTCTGACCCCAGAATAGTCCCAAGCACGGACAGGGAATCATTCGGGGGAATGATGGATGGCAATCGCTAGAAGGGAAGACGAACGACAGCTCGAGGTTGCTCGCGCAGATGTGAGGGCGAGAACGATCGTAATCGCAGGTCCTGGCACAGGCAAAACGGAGGTCGCCGCCCAGCGGCTTCACCATCTTTTTCGACACGGACTGCGGCCCTCGCAAATTTTGGTGCTGTCCTTCTCAAATAGTGCGGTTCGCACGTTGACACGACGCCTTGAAAATCAGGCAGGCGTCGATGATGCGATGCTGGAAGACTTGCGCTATTTATCAATTAGGACTTTTGATTCTTGGGCCTTTCGTATGCTTCGCCAGCTGGGGGACAGCCCTAGCCAACTGATGTCTCGAAATTACGATGAAAATATCGCGGAACTAGTAGGTAAGCTCGAGGGCTCATCTTCGAACGAGGCGCATGACCTACTAAGGAATTTACGACACATCATCGTTGACGAATTCCAAGACTTGGCCGGCGTACGGGGCGCCCTTGTGGTCAGTCTTCTAAGGCTGCTGACCAATGCTAGGAATGCAGGAATTGGGTTTACGATCCTTGGAGATGACGCGCAGGCGATCTATGGATTTTCTATCCGGCGTTCAACTACACGCGCATTTTCCCATGTCACAACTTCTTGGCTGCTCTTTCAGCTGCGATCACGATTTCCCGACGTCCGCGAAGTCGAGCTGGACACCAATTACCGTGCTGTAAGCGAGTTGGCCAAGTTGACAACGACGATGCGCACTATCCTGCGCCGCGGCGACACGGGTACGCAGAAGAATGAGGCACTGAAAGATTTGGTAGCAAAACTACCCGAACTCAGTGGCAAACTGGGTCACGAAGCAATCACAGAACTTAGCGGTGATAGTGCCGCCATTTTGACACGCACCAATGGTGAGGCTTTGCGCATTGCGCAACTACTGGGTGGCGATAATAACGTGGCGGCGATGAGGGTCGTCATGGGCTCTCGTAGCAAGCAGCGCGCCACTCCCGGATGGGTTGGAGCGCTGCTCGGGCGGACAAAGGGATCTGCCATCCAGCGTGCGCAGTTTTCCCGGATTTATCAACACGTCTACAACGGTGGCTCGCGCGACACAGGGCTGTGTATGCCCGAGGAGTCTACGGCGTGGACACGCCTCCTGCGTGCTGCCGGGTTGGCGAGGGACGGGACTTCCTTGGATCTAAGTGTCCTTCGCGAGCGCATGGCCTGGCTAGATGCGTTTCCAGACGACGAAGGGGTGAATGATGGCGTTGTTCGCGTGCTGACGATTCACCAATCGAAAGGTATGGAGTTTGATTCGGTGGCGATACTTGAAACACGCGAGCAGAACGAATCTAACGACGCCGAAAGCGATGAAATGCCATCTGATGACGAAGCATCTGAAGCAGCCAGCGTCGTTTTCGTCGCGGTAACGCGCGCCGGTCGGAATCTTGTACGGATTCCCGCAACTGCTACTTACCCGTTATTCCAGTGGCAATATCCCGGCGGCGGCTTACGTTGGTATAGCCGTTGGAATGGGGGGCTGAACGTTGAACTTGGCCAGCCAGGAGATATTTGGCCGACGAGCTTCGTTGATACACGATTGCACGGCGACGAAGCGGGCGTTATGGATCTACAACGATTTCTTGCCGACCAAGCCAGCGAGTTGGGAGGACGAAAGGTGATGCTGAAGAAGATTGCTTCGCCCGACAATTCACGCAATCAGATCTATGCCATTCATTTACAGGAAGGCACGGCGCCAGGGCGGCTACTGGGTGCTACGACATCACAGATGACACTTGATCTGTTCGGATTGCTCTGGAAAAAGGGTTTCGGACTTCCGTCGACGCTATTCAACTTGCGGATTTCGCAGGTGGCCACCCTACAAGGTAGCGCTGAAGTCAGCGCAGGGGTTGCGAGTGAGTATGGTGCAAGTGGCCTGTGGCTTGGTGTCCAGCTCTACGGTGTTGCATTCGCCAAAATATTCAAGCGATCCAAATAGCTATCGAGAGGCTGGTTATGAGCATGGAAGTCGCACGGGAAAAATTGATCGACCTTGTGAAGGGCGTGATACTGGGGCCGCTTCGAGTTGATGAGACCTTAGCATCGAATCCCTCTGACACCTATCTCACCGGGATACTATGGCCGCGCGACTCCATACCGAATGTCATCGAGGATGATGGCGAAATCGATGCGGTCGCAGATGACGGTACTCAAGGAGCAGAGTATGCAATCCCGGGTTACCGTGCGATCAAACCCTGCTCGATTGGACTAACTTGCACTTTTGATCCGGGCGCAGCGGTTACGATCTCATTGGCCGGCACTGCGCGGTATCGTCCAGTTGCTCGTGAAGACATAGTGCCAGTCGCCGCCGCGCAGGAACTTGCTGCACAACCCACATCCGTCTCATATTGCTGGATTCGCACGCCTCTCGACCACCAAGTTGAGATTTTACCGGATGAGCAACGGCCGGCGTGGCGAACCCAAGAATTCTTCCGCAGCGACGGCAGCCGGTTTACTGATCCGAATCTCGCTTTGGACATCAAGCGACGGGTGCAAGAGTCCGGAATCACTTTCACGGCCACGCTGATCAATCTGGCCGAAAAGCCCGCGGACTACGCGCTCGCTGATGCAGCGAATCTCTTTCAGACGCGGCTGGAGATTCGGGCGGTTATTGCAGATGTACCCGCGATTCGCGCACGCCCCTCCACATTCAAATCGGATGACGAAGACGCATTGACGAACCAGTTGCTGTACCGGGACGTAAAGGAGTTCGCTGCGGGTCACGGTGTTGCCGCGGACTGGCCGAAGCAGCTGGATGTACGGGTTCCATGGGTGTGCACGGCGTGGCTTCCTGTCGCCACGGTTGCTGGCACTGATACTCGCGGTCATCGCGACCTGCAATCACTAGTGAGCCCCTCACATAATCCGTTTGCGGCGGCAGCGCTTGGCGACCAGTCCCGGCAGCAGGCGACCTGCGATTCGCTCGAGGCATTTGTCGACATGTATGGCATTTGGATCCAGCGTGAACTGGTGACGGTCCTCCCTGGATTTGAAGGCGACCTAAACCGTGCGGCAGGCGTAAACCTCAAGAGGTGCGAAGCGACCTTGGTTAGGCTGAAACACGGTGTGGACGTGTTGCGCAGCTCGGAGGTCGCTTGGCGGGCTTTCGCGTTAGCAAATACCGCCATGGACATGCAGGCGCAGTTTCCTGCCAAGAGGGAGCGAGCGCAGCCGCTGGTCTGGCGCCCCTTCCAGCTGGCCTTCATCCTGCTTGTTGTTCCCTCGCTGGTTGATCCGAAGAAAGATCACGTCGCACGCGCCTGTGCGGACCTGCTGTGGTTCCCCACTGGCGGCGGCAAGACTGAAGCCTATCTTGCCCTCACGGCGTTCCAGATCTTCCTGCGCCGCCTGACGGACGACGGAAGGCGTACAAACGGTGGCGTAGATGTACTCATGCGTTACACGTTGCGTCTTTTGACAGTTCAGCAGTTTCAGCGTGCCACCGCCTTGATCGTCGCTTGCGAGGAACTAAGGAAAAAAGAACCGGGTAGCTTGGGTAGCGCCATTATTTCGATTGGACTTTATGCGGGTGGCGATGCCACACCCAACCGCATGGATGATGCCATTGCACGCATTGCCGACGAACGTGCTGGGGCCAAGCCCATGTCCACACCTAGGCAGCTCCTAGAGTGTCCGGTATGTGGGGGTACGCTGCCGATTTCGGCTTACACCATCCCTATTGGAACCCAAGAGATGCGGATCGCCTGCCCGTCTGCAACATGCGCAACTCGAGGGGCACCCTTGCCTGTCATGACGGTGGATGACGTGATGTACGCGGCCCCTCCATCTCTGTTGATTGGGACCGTGGACAAGTTCGCGCAGCTACCGCGACGCGTCGACATTAGAACCCTTTTTGGAATCGACACGGGGCTAAGGCCCGGCCTGATCATCCAAGACGAACTGCACCTCATTTCCGGGCCGCTGGGTTCGATGGCTGGGTTGTACGAGGCTGCGATTGACTACCTCTGCACTGTGGATGGCGTGCCTCCCAAAATCATTGGCTCCACGGCGACGATCGGGCGGGCCGCGCGCCAGGTCCGAGCGCTCTTCGACCGTGATGTCCTACAGTTTCCGCCGCCGGGCTTCGATGCCGACGATTCTTTTTTTGCAACCAAAGATGAGCAAGGTTCAGACCGTCGATATGTTGGCGTGGCTTCTGCTGGCCGCAGCCCGAAATTTGCGTTGCAGGCGGCACTGGCAGCCGTGAGTCAGGGCGTCGCTAGCCTGCTGGAATTGGCGGAGATTTCCCTTGCAGACGCAGATCCCTACTGGACGTGCGTCGCTTATTTCAACAGTCTACGCGAGCTGGGAGGCGCACACGTCCTCGTTATGGATGACGTTCCCCGGCAGATGCAGTTCTTGGCAAGCCGGCTCACGACGGGAGTCCGGAAGTTTGAAGACTATGCCCAAGAATTGAGCGGGCGTGTGTCGTCGCGCGACATCCCTCAGCGCCTCCGGGAGCTGGGACAGTCTCTCGGTGATCAGGATGTTTTCGCGCCGGTCCCCATTGACATGGTCCTCGCAAGCAACATGATTTCGGTTGGCGTCGACGTTCCGAGACTTGGTCTGATGGTGGTCAACGGTCAACCGAAGTCCACAGCCGAGTACATCCAAGCATCGAGCCGCGTCGGCCGTGGATTACCGGGCCTGATCGTCACCCTCTACAACTTCGGGCGGCCGCGGGACCTCTCACATTTCGAGCATTTCCAGAATTACCACGGCGCTCTCTACCGGTCAGTCGAAGCCACGAGTGTGACTCCTTGGGCTCCAAGAGCCCGGGATAAAGCGGTGCATGCTGTCTTCATTGCATTGGTGCGCAACTTGGGAAGGGGGATGCTAGGAGAGAAAGAAGCAGTTCGATTCGATCCGCAAGATTCCGTCGTCAAAGAGATCGCCTCATATCTAGTGAGGCGGGCCGCGGCGGCAAGCTATGACCTGGAAGCGCAGGACACAGCAGAAGACCTGAGCGATGTCATGGATACATGGACCCGTCGTAGTCGAGAGGCCAGAGCTACCAGCTCCTCCCTGAACTACTGGGAGAGAGTGGCGCCGTTTGGGAATACCACGCCGGCATTGATGTACTCAGCCGAGGACGGATTGCGTAGAGGCGGAGCGGGATGGTCCACACCAAACTCAATGCGGGAAGTTGAACCCTCCACCGCCTTTGTATGGAAACAGATCTCTCGGACTGGAGGAAAATCCTTTGGCAACTCATAACGCTAGTCGAGGAGGCGGGACTTCGCGGCCAAGAACCGGTGCAATGGCTGCCGGACGGCCTTCCGAGCCGAGCGTCAGGCCGGTCGGCAAGGTTCGCCGCTCGCAGACTATCTCTACCTACGGGATTGGAGCGATCATAGATCTCGAGGCGGGGTCCTTCATGGCGATGGGACTGGAAGACTGGGGCAGCGCTGCGAGTCGGTCGACGTCGATCATCTCCGAATCGCGCTTGCAAGCCCAGTTAGGTGTCGACCATTTCCGCCTCGCCCCAGTCGCGGAAGATGTACGAGGGGAACCGGGGATGGTTGCCTCGCGCGCAACCGTGCCGGTCGTACGCTTCCCGGAGTGGCAGGAGTGCCCTAAGTGCCACCGCCTCGGAAAACTGGACGAGCCGTTCGAAAAATCAGCTGACTTGAATCGACTCGTATGCAGAGCTTGCGGTGAAAAGAGCTATGTGAACCCTGTCCGATTCGTCGTCGCGTGCCGAAAAGGACATATCGAGGAATTTCCATGGGAATGGTGGGTGCACAAGGGTGAAGCTTGTACGGAGCCTATGAGCCGGATGTATTTGCGTTCCCACGGCAGGTCTTCGTCACTTAGCGATCTATATGTGCAGTGCATGAGCTGCTCAAGGTCCCGATCATTGGGCGATGCGTATGGCGAAGGTGGGCTGTACGGTCGGCATTGTTCGGGGGGCCGGCCATGGCTATTTGACCGGATCTCAGGATGCGACGCACCGCCGCGTGTTCTCCAGCGCGGCGCATCCAACGCCTATTTCCCGATCATCGCTTCGTCGCTCTCGATTCCACCGGTATCAGAAGCCGCTTTTCAGATTGTCGAGGAGAACTGGATAGTCCTCAAAGGGCTTCCGGAAGCGGCTGTTGAGGGAGTACTCAGCGGCGTGGCAGAGGCATATCAAGTTGAAGTCAGCAGCTTGCTCCGAGCGTACGGAAACAAGCGTTCCTTCAGCCAATCGGACATCAAGTACACTGACGTGGCTGGGCGCACCGAGGAATACGCTGCTCTCAGTGCCACACGGCATGATGATGCGGCAGGTGGCTACGTCCCGCAGTTCCGTAACACTGTGAATAACGCGCCACCCGGAATTGCGCTATGGTTTGATCTGATTGGCGCAGTGTCACGCCTACGCGAGGTTCGCGCATTGGCAGCATTTTCGCGCATAGAGCCTCGGCCCATGAGCGCGGAATCTGTTTCGGCGGCTATTAGGGATGGAGAGGTCTCGCCGCTGCACAAGCGCCAATCGAATTGGCTGCCTGCTGCAGAAATTCGCGGAGAGGGCATATTCTTGCGATTCCGAACGTCAGCTATTGACGAATGGATTATGAAGAATCCCAGCGTAACGGGGCGGGCGAAGATTCTCGATAAAAAATTGCAAGCGCTGGCCCGAGAACGCGGATATCAACATGACTATGCAATCACCCCACGCCTGCTTCTGGTCCACTCTTTCTCTCACGCGCTGATCCGCCAGCTGTCTCTTGATTGCGGCTACTCGTCGTCTGCGCTGCGTGAACGCCTGTATGTAGCAGAAGCATCTGACGACTCTGCACCCATGAATGGCGTGCTAATTTACACCGGGTCCCCCGATTCCGAGGGCAGTCTCGGTGGATTGGTACGGAATGCTTCTCCGGATCTAATTGAGGATGCAGTATTGCGCGCCATTCGTTCCACAGAATGGTGCGGCAGCGACCCGGTCTGCCTAGAGACCGACCCTAACCAGTCTGGTGAACGTGTTGGCGGAGCCGCATGTCACTGCTGCCTACTTGTTCCTGAAACCGCCTGCGAGAAGTTCAATCGTGAACTCGATCGAACCATGCTTGTTGGTGACGCTGACCATTTTTGGAGGGGATTCTTTGTAGCCGCCGAAGGGCAGGACGCTGACTAATGGCCACACTGATCCCCGACACTCCGCGAGACTGCCCTGCGGGCGAGCGACAAGTTTTTGAGCGGTTCCAGCGTGACCTTACCGATCAGCCAGCTTGGGTAGTGCTTCATTCGCTTGGGCTGGCGACGCACGAGCACAAAGTGTGGGGTGAGATCGACTTTGTCGTGCTTTCGACGAAAGGGATCTTTGTGCTGGAAGTCAAGGGCGGCCAAGTCGAGTGCCGTGATGGACAATGGATCTACAGTCGTGGCGGGGAGTCATACACCCGAAGGGAGAGCCCATGGTCGCAAGCAAGTACTGCGATGTTTGCCTTGAAGGACCGCATTCGTGCCATCGATGAACAGCTTGCGAGTCTCCTGTTCGGCTTCGGCGTGATCATGCCACACGAGCACTTTCATGCCATCGGCCCAGAGATAGACCAAGGAACCTTGCTCGATCGGCGCGATTTCCGCCGAAATCTTGGGTTCTACCTCGGGAGTCTGCAGCGGCATTGGGAAGCCATCTACCAGGACAGGCACGGAAAGGTCCCACCTCGCCCAACGGTTGATGACATCAGGAAGCTCCGAAACCTGCTACGTCCGGATATTGAAACCAGCATCAGCTTGGGGAGCGAGCTCAATGGACTTGATCAGAAGCTCATCCAGCTTACCAACGAGCAGATCCGCGCGTCTCGCCGTATGGCAAGCAACTCCCGGACTATTGTTCGCGGGTCTGCTGGAACCGGCAAGACAATCTTGGCCGTCGAACGGGCCAAGCTGCTTGCAAATGAAGGAAGTTCAGTTCTCTATTTGTGCTTCAATCAGCTATTGGCCAGGCATGTCGCGGAGAATATTTCAGCAAACCAAATCGCCAACGTGCGGGTTCGGCACATTCACTCGTTGTTTCGCGAGGTCATTGCCGCGGCAGGACTTGACGCGCAACTAAACGTCGCCGGCGTGGATGACAGGGAACTGTTCGGAAGAATATTCCCTCAAGTATTTGTAGATGCAGCCCTCGCCCAAGATATCGAAGTTGCTGATGTGCTGGTAGTCGACGAGGCGCAGGATGCGCTCACTCCGGATAATCTCGACGCATTGGACCTGCTAGTCAAAGGCGGGCTACGCAATGGCCGCTGGCATCTCTTCATGGATCCAAAGCAGAATATTTACCGAGTTGAACAAGATGCTACTGAGAGGCATTTGAGTGGCATAAGCATAGCCTTTGACGATCTATTCCAGAATTGCAGAAACACGCAACAGGTGGCACAGCAGACAGCGATCATTTCCGGAATCGACATGGCCACCGAAGGGGCCATCTACGGAATTGCATGCGACTGCTACTTCTACAAAGATCGGGTAGACGCGATTTCATTTGTGGACCGCCAGATATCTCATCTTCTAAAGAGCGAGGTTCGTCCCAACGAGATAATCGTCCTGTCTTCACGAAGACTCGAAAATTCCCTTCTTGCAGGGGTAAAAACGCTTGGAGGTCTTCGCGTGTGCGAATTGCGGATCCGCACGGAGGAAGGCACATGCGATTTCACAACGATGCATGCATTCAAGGGCTTGGAACGGAACATCGTAA
The DNA here is from genome assembly GCF_056759935.1 of Stenotrophomonas sp. STEN035. Lineage (NCBI taxonomy): Bacteria > Pseudomonadati > Pseudomonadota > Gammaproteobacteria > Lysobacterales > Lysobacteraceae > Stenotrophomonas > Stenotrophomonas sp. STEN035. The sequence continues at coordinate 112,861 of NZ_JBRRDY010000011.1, read as the reverse complement.
TCGCGATCGATTTAGACGAATTGGGCGATCGGGAATGGTCGATGCTTCACTACGCCGGATTGTCCCGCGCCAAGACGCTTCTGATCCCTTTGATAGCAGAGTCATCCCGTAGTCGCTACAACGAGCAAGCGGCCCAATTCGGACGGAGAATGGCGAATGCCAATCCGCTAACTGCATAATCGCATTAACACATCAACCGACATTCTGATGGCGATGCTGAGACTAAATGTTTCTGGCGCCTGCCCGCAAAGGAATGCCGAGTTGAATAGAACCTTCAGAACTCTTTCCCTTGGTCCGACTCCAAAATATTGCCCAATGGCAACCCAACGTTAAGCTAAAAGAAAAGGGCGACCGAAGGCCGCCCTTTTCTCCATTTAACTGACTCTATCAAACCCCAACAGGATTAGCCTTCTCCGGATCAATCCCATACTGCTTGATAGCCCGCGCAACATCCTTAGCCGTCATCTTCCCATCCTTGGCAAGCGCCGCAATGGCCGCATGCGCGATGTAATAACGGTCAACCTCGAAGAAGCGACGCAGGTTCGCACGCGTGTCCGAACGGCCGAAGCCATCGGTACCCAGTACCGAATAGGTGGCCGGCACGAAGGCGCGGATCTGGTCGGTATAGGCGCGCACGTAGTCGGTTGCGGCGATGACCGGGCCCTGGCGGCCTTCCAGCAGTTCGGTGACGTACGGCTTGCGCGGTTCGGCTTCCGGGTGCAGGCGGTTCCAGCGCTCGGCGTCGAAGCCATCACGACGCAGTTCGTTGAAGCTCGGGCAGCTCCAGATGTCGGCGGTGACGCCGAAATCCTTGTCCAGCAGTTCGGCCGCTGCAATGGCTTCGCGCAGGATGGTGCCGCTGCCCAGCAGCTGCACGCGCAGCTCGCCCTTCTTCGGCTTGCCTGCGTCGGTGAGCAGGTACATGCCCTTGATGATGCCCTCGGCTGCGCCTTCCGGCATGGCCGGGTGAGCGTAGTTCTCGTTCATCAGGGTGATGTAGTAGTACTCGTCGATCTGGTCTTCCATCATGGCCTTGGTGCCGTGCTGGAGGATGACGGTTACTTCGAAACCGAAGGTCGGGTCGTAGCTGCGCACGTTCGGGATGCCGCCAGCAACGATATGGCTGAAGCCATCTTCGTGCTGCAGGCCTTCGCCGTTCAGCGTGGTGCGGCCGGCGGTACCGCCGAGCAGGAAGCCGCGGGTACGCATGTCCGCTGCCTGCCAGGCGATGTCGCCAATGCGCTGGAAGCCGAACATCGAGTAGTAGATGTAGAACGGCAGCATCGGCACGTTGCTGACCGAGTAGCTGGTACCGGCCGCCATCCACGAGGACATGGCACCCGGCTCGCTGATGCCCTGCTGCAGCACCTGGCCGCTCTGGTCTTCGCGGTAGTACATGAGCTGGTCGGCATCGACCGGCTTGTACTTCTGGCCGTACGGCGCGTAGATACCGATCTGGCGGAACAGGCCTTCCATACCGAAGGTGCGCGCTTCGTCGGCGACGATCGGCACCAGGCGCGGGCCCAGCTCCTTGTCACGCAGGCTGATGTTCAGCGTCTGCACGAAGGCCATGGTGGTGGAATAGGTACGCTCGCCGGATTCCTTGAGCAGGCGCTCGTAGGTTTCCAGCTTCGGTGCGATGAAGGACTTGTCGGCCTTCTGGCGACGCTGCGGCAGGTAGCCGCCCATCGCAGCGCGACGCTCCTGCAGGTACTTCACTTCCGGCGAATCCGGGCCCGGATGGTAGAACGGCACCTGGCCGTCCTTGAGCTGTTCATCGGTGACCGGGATGTTGAAGCGGTCGCGGAAATGGCGGACCGATTCGTCGTCCAGCTTCTTGGTCTGGTGGGTGGGGTTGAGCGCTTCGCCAGCGCTGCCCATGCCGTAGCCCTTGACCGTCTTGGCCAGGATCACGGTCGGCATGCCCTTGGTGTTCACGGCCTGGTGGTAGGCGGCGTACACCTTGTGCGGGTCGTGGCCGCCACGGTTCAGGCGCCAGATGTCGTCGTCGGACAGACCGGCAACCATCGCAGCGGTTTCCGGGTACTTGCCGAAGAAATGCTCGCGCGTATACGCGCCGCCGAAGGCCTTGCAGTTCTGGTATTCGCCGTCGACGGTTTCCATCATCAGCTTCTTCAGGACGCCATTGGTGTCCTTGGCCAGCAGGGCATCCCAGTAACCGCCCCACAGCAGCTTGATCACGTTCCAGCCGCCGCCACGGAACACGCCTTCCAGTTCCTGGATGATCTTGCCGTTGCCGCGCACCGGGCCATCAAGGCGCTGCAGGTTGCAGTTGACGACGAAGATCAGGTTGTCGAGGCCTTCGCGGCCGGCCAGGGCGATCGCGCCCAGGGTTTCCGGCTCGTCCGACTCGCCGTCGCCGATGAAGCACCACACCTTGCGGTCGCTCTTCTCGATCAGGCCACGGTTTTCCAGGTAACGCAGGAACTGCGCCTGGTAGATGGCAGCCAGCGGGCCCAGGCCCATCGACACGGTCGGGGTCTGCCAGTAATCCGGCATCAGCCACGGGTGCGGGTACGACGACAGACCGCCGCCGTCCACTTCCATGCGGAACTTGTCCAGCTGCTGCTCGCTGATGCGGCCTTCCAGGTAGGAACGCGCATAGATGCCCGGGGCGCTGTGGCCCTGGATGAACAGCAGGTCGCCCGGGTGGTTGTCACTCGGCGCGCGCCAGAAGTGGTTGAAGCCCACGTCATAGAGCGTGGCACCCGATGCGAACGAGGCGATGTGGCCGCCCAGGTCGCCCGGCTTGCGGTTGGCGCGCACGACGGTGGCCATCGCGTTCCAACGGATGATGGAACGAATGCGCCATTCCAGTTCCGCATTGCCGGGGCTCTTGGCTTCCAGCTGCGGCTCGATGGTGTTGACGTATTCGGTGGTGGGGGAGAACGGCAGGAACGCGCCCGAGCGACGGGTCAGTTCAACCATGCCTTCCAGCAACTGATGTGCGCGCTCGGGGCCCTCGACATCGATAACGGCCTTCAACGACTCGATCCACTCCTGGGTTTCCAGGGGATTCGTGTCGTTATCAAGCATCTCGTTCAACCAGTTCATTAGCGCTCCCAGTTACTGCACGCACGCGCGCGCTTGTCATTATTTTGAGCCGTAAAGTGTAGCGCACCCGGTACCTTGCCAAGCTGGCTACGCATGCGTATGGAGCGGCAAAAGCCAGTGTCTGCAAGACAGTTCGCGACAGTTCTGATGCGCGGGCATGGACAGCCAGGGACAGGTTCCGCGCCCCCGTGCAGACGCTTAATGGCACTAAACACCGGGCGAAGTTGCCATCGGCAGAGGTCAAGGTGGTGACAGCCAGGTCATGCTGCACCGCAGCAATTGGTGCGGAATGCAAATCCTGCTGGTCTGCACCGTCCCATCGGAGGCGACGGCATTTGCGCCGGAAGAGTTTTCGATATATCGTTTTGCGCACTTTCGATATATCGAAAACCTCAATGCCCAGCCCGGAACCCCGCCGCTCCCCCACCCCGCGCCCCTTGGGCCGTGGCGATCTGCGCCTGTTACTGCTATCGCTGATCGGCGAGCAGCCACGCCACGGCTACGAGCTGATCCAGCAGATCAGTGAGATGTTCGTGCGCGTCTACACGCCCAGCGCGGGCTCGGTGTATCCGCTGCTGGCCGACTTCGAGAAGCAGCGCTGGGTAAGCGCCGAGGAAGACGGCGGGCGCAAGCGCTACCACATCACCAGCCTGGGCCAGTCCCAGCTCAAGCTGCGTGCCGAGGACGTGGAAACCGCGCGCATGCGTGCACGCCACAACTCCCGCGTCATCGCCAGGGAAAGCCTGCCGGCGCCGCTGCGCGATGCCATGCACCAGTTCACCCACTCGCTGATGTTGCGCAAAGGCGATTGGCAGGACGCCGATGTCGCGCGCATTGCCGGCCTGATTGCAGAGGCGACCGCGCTGGTACAGCAGCAGTCGCAGGAAAACTGATTTGCACCACCGTTATTCATTACGACCCAGCCAGAGCGATCCAGCCAAGTCATCCCGGCCTTGCCGACACTGACCCCAGGTACCCCCATGTCACAGCATGAAACCCAATTGATCCGCATGACCCCGCGTTTCTGTCAGCTGCAGGTAGTGCACACGGAACGCCTGACCCCGAACATGCAGCGCGTTGTTGTAGGCGGCGATGCGCTGGAAGGTTTTGACAGCCGCTCACCGGATGACCACGTGAAGCTGTTCTTCGCCAATGCCGAAGGCGAATTTGTATTGCCGGAACTCACCGAGCAGGGCCCGCGCTACCCGGAGGGCAAGCAGCCTTCACCGGCACGCGACTACACGCCGCGTTTCTACGATGCCGATGCAGGCGAGCTGGTGTTGGACTTCGTGCTGCATGGTGATGGCCCGGCGACCAGTTGGGCCGCTGAAGCCAAGATTGGCGACGAGTTGGTGGTTGCCGGCCCGCGTGGTTCGCATGTGGTGGCCGATGACTTCGACTGCTATGTGCTGATTGGTGATGAGACGGCGTTGCCGGCGATTGCGCGGCGCCTGGAAGAACTGCCGGAAGGCGCGGTGGCCGAGGTATTCATCGAGATCCCGGAAGAAGGTGATCGGCAGCCGTTGGAGAGTTCAGCGCAGGTGACCGTGTCGTGGTTCGAGCGCAATGGTTTTGATGCTGCCAGCAGTACCTTGCTGGAGGATGCGCTGGTGGATTTCGAGCAGCCTGATGGCGATACGCATTACTGGATTGCCACCGAGTCCAAGCGTGCGCGGATGATGCGCAAGTTTGTGGAAGGGCATCTGCAGGTGCCGAAGGAGTGGATACGCGCGACCGGGTATTGGAAGGCGGATCCGAACGAAGTGGAGTGAGGCTTGAAGCCTGACCCTTCTCCCCTCGGGAGAAGGTGCCCGGAGGGCGGATGAGGGTTGGTGCGAAGCACCTGCAAAAATGATTGCGGAGGGCTTCGCCCCCTACCCTCTCCCCAACCCCTCTCCCGGAGGGAGAGGGGCTTTCGCGTTCCTTCTCCCTTCGGGAGAAGGTGCCCGAAGGGCGGATGAGGGTTGGTGCGAAGCACCTGAATAAATGATTGCCATGGGGCTTCGCGCCTACCCTCACCCCAACCCCTCTCCCGGGGGGAGAGGGGCTTTTGCGCCTTCCTTCTCCCCTCGGGAGAAGGTGCCCGAAGGGCGGATGAGGGTGCGGCGAAGCTGTAGTGCCGAGCCATGCTCGGCAGAGGCTTTCCCGGTGAGGCTCCAGCCGAGCATGGCTCGGCTCTACAGGGTTAAAAGCTACCCCTCCCTAGCCCTCCCCTTCGCTTCGCAAAAGGGAGTGGACTAAAGCTACAGCCTCTTACCGAACTGGTACGTCACACCCAGCATCGGGCCTGACAGGGACACGTCCAGGCGCTTGCCCTTGTCGCGGTAATCCAGGCTCTGGTGGCGGTAGCCCATCGATACGAACAGCTTGTCCGTTGCCTGGTAGTTGGCCAGCGCCAACAGCTGCCAGGTCGAATCCGAACCCACACCAAAACCGCCTACATCCACATAGGCAATGCTGCTCCAGCGTGGGCTCAGCGTCTGCCGCCAGCGCACACCGGCAATCGGATCGACGAAGGTGGAATCCGAACGCGCCGACACGAGACCCGGTACGTTCACCGCTGCATTGATATCCCAGTAACGCGCGCCGGCCAACAGGTCGATGCCGGTACGCTCGTTCGCCGACCAGGCATAGCCTGCAGTCACGGTTGCCGAGGTCTGCTTCACCTTCACGTTCGCTGCCACGCCGATCGGCAGCGGCGTCGAATCCGAGGTAGATGCGTGGGTGAAATCGGCCTGCAGCACGAAGTTGCCACGGCGCGCGGTGCCGGTGATGAAGGCAGCGGCATCGAGGTTGTCCATCAACTCGGAGAAGGACTTGTGCACGTCCGCCATCGGTGCGCCGCGGAACGGCCTCACCTGGCCTTCCATGCCGCTCATCCACACATAAGGCGTGGCCTGGAAGCGCCAGCTGTCGTCGTTGTCATTGCTCTGTGCGTGCGCGAGCGGCATGCCGCCCATTGCCAACAGCAGGCACAGGTATTTGCGGGTGAATCGGGTTTTCATTGAAGCTCCAGATGGGGCGCACCCGGTTGCCCGGGCACGCCGATTGCTCGCCTTAAATGCCCAGGAAACGGAACGGCTTGGCGTCCTTGAACTGGGCGTTGGCTTCACCCGCGTAGATGGTGCGCTGCTGGTCGCCTAGGTCCAGACGCTTCACTTTGCCGCGCTCGCTGAAATCAATCTTCTTCAGGTCCACCCAGAACACATTGGGTGCCAGCGCGGATTCGAAGTAATAGCGCATGCGCGACTGGTCGGAGACCGTGCGCCAGCGCGTGGAGGAAATATTCGGCTGGTCCGGGGTGGTGATGCCGTAGGGCACCGACACGTTGCGGATCACGCCGAACACGCTGGCGGTGGATTCCACCGGATCGGTCGACTTGGGGATCGCGTCGATATAGAAGGCCGCGCGCGCGAAGCGGTCCGAGGCGCGGTTGGTACCCGGCAACATCACCGTGCCGCCGATCTGCCGCCAGTAGGTTTCCAGTGCCAGCTGCTCCTCGAAGATCGGCGAGTTGGTCATCACCTTGTAGTCGCGGCTGTGATGGATGACCTGCTTGCCCTTGATGTACTCGATGATGGCGCTGTCGCCGCTGGCATCGGAGATGGACAGGTGCAAGGTGGCCAGGCGCTGCTCGCCGGGCGCTGCGTCGCTGACCAGGGTGAAGGGCTCGGTGTTCAACACCTTCACCGCTTCCTCGACGGTGGCGAAGTTGTCGAGCATGTACTGCGTCCACACCGAGATGGCCAGGCCGGGCTTGCCGCTGTTGCGCTCGGGGTATTCGGACTCGGCCAGCCATAACAGGTTGGCGACCAGGCCGGCTTCGTTCATGCCGTCGGTGGTGGAGATGTCGTAGGCACTGGCGATGACGCTGCCATAGCGCGAGGTCCACTTCAGCGTGTCCGGGCCGGTCTCGCCGTTGCGCTGCATGCCGCGCGGGAACATCCACAGATGGGTGCCGGTGTCGATCTTGTAGTCCATCGAACGGCCGGTGAAGATTTCATTGCCGGCACCGTGATAGACGAAACGGGTGCAGGCATCGGCTTGCTGCTGCATGCCGGCCATACCGAACAGCACGGTGGCACAGGCGGCAATGATGGATCGCTTGGCTGATTTCATGGAGTTCGCGTCCTTGGCTTGATCAGATCAGAGATGCAACCGGAACGATCCTAGCAGCCATTCATTGTCCTGCCGCGACACGGTTGGCAGTCCTGAAAAACAGCAACCAGACATTGGGCCGCTGCTATGCTCCGCACATATTCGAACGGAGGAACTGCCCCATGCCTCAAATCACACCGCATCACACTGCCGCCATCCTCCGCCCGCTGCTGGTCGGCGGCCTGCTGAGCATCGCCCTGAGCGGCTGCCTGAGTGCACCGCCGGTTTCCGACGACCCCAACTTCGGCCGCTGCAGCGATACCTCCGTGCAATGGGCTGTGGGCACGGTCAATGACGAAGCCACCGTGCGTCGCCTGAAAAAGGAGAGCGGTGCAGGCCTGGTCAATCCGATCGGCCCGACCACGATTGTTTCCCGCGATATTCGCCAGGATCGCCTGCGCGTCTATACCGATGCCAACAACGTCATCACCAAGGTGCGTTGCGAGTAACACCAGCGCGCTGCGGCCTGCCGCACAACACGCGCACAAACACGAACGGCAGGGTTTCCCCTGCCGTTCGTCGTTTCACACGCTCACAATCGCGAGCGCTTGTTTCAAGGCCGCTTACTTCAAACCGCGGTTGTGCAGCAGCGGCTCGACGCTCGGGTCCTTGCCGCGGAAATCGCGGTAGGCCGTTGCCAGGTCGCGGGTATTGCCGATCGACAGGATCTTGTCGCGGAACACCTGGCCGTTCTCACGGGTCAGGCCACCGTTCTCCTTGAACCACTCGAAGGCATCGTGGTCGATCATCTCCGCCCAGAAGTAGGCGTAGTAACCGGCCGAGTAACCGCCACCCCAGATGTGGTCGAAGTAGCTGCTGCGGTAACGCGGCGGCACCTGTGCCAGATCCACCTTGTAGCGCTTCAGCGCATCGGCTTCGAACTTGTCCACGTCCTGCAGCGGTGCGTCAGCGCCCTGCGTATGCCAGGCCAGATCCAGCAGCGCCGCCGACAGGTACTCGGTGGTCATGTAGCCCTGGTTGAAGGTCTTGGCCTTGGCGATCTTGTCGACCAGCTCCTGCGGCATCGCTGCCTTGGTCTGGTAGTGCTTGGCGTAGTTGGCGAACACCTTCGGGTCCGAAGCCCAGTGCTCGTTGAACTGCGACGGGAACTCGACGAAGTCACGCGGCACGCCGGTGCCAGCCACGCTCGGGTACTTGGTATTGGAGAACATGCCATGCAGGGCGTGGCCGAACTCGTGGAACATGGTGGTCACGTCGTCCCAGCTCAGCAGCGCGGGCTGGCCGGCGGCAGGCTTGGTGAAGTTGCTGACGTTGTAGACCACCGGCTTGGTGCCGGTCAGGCCGTCCTGTTCGACGAACACGTCCATCCAGGCGCCACCGGACTTGCTGTCGCGCTTGTAGAAGTCAGCGTAGAACAGCGCCAGCGGCTGGCCGTTGGCATCGGTGACTTCAAACACGCGCACGTCCGGGTGATAGACCGGCAGATCCTTGCGCTCCTTGAAGGTCAGGCCGTAGAGCTGGTTGGCGGCGTAGAAGACGCCGTTCTGCAGCACATTGTCCAGCTCGAAGTAGGGCTTGATCTGCGACTCGTCCAGGTCGTACTTGGCCTTGCGCACCTGCTCGGCGTAGAAGTCCCAATCCGATGCACTAGCCTTGAAGCCCCCCTTCTGCGCGTCGATCACCTTCTGGATCTCGGCCAGCTCGCCGCGTGCCTTGGCGGTGGCCGCCGGCACGGTGTCGGTCAACAGCTTGAGCGCGTTGGCCGGCGTCTGCGCCATCTGGTCGGTCAGGTTGTAGGCGGCGTAGTTCGGGAAGCCAAGCAGTTTGGCCTTGGCCGCACGCAGCTGGGCCAGGCGCTGGATGATGGCGCGGGTGTCGTTGGCATCGCCGTGCTCGGTGCGGGTTTCCGAGGCCTGCAGCACCTTGGCGCGCACGTCGCGGTCCTGCAGCGAGCCGAGTGCCGGCTGCTGGGTGGTGTTCTGCAGGCTCAGCACCCACTTGCCATCGAGCTTGCGGCCCTTGGCAGCGTCTTCGGCGGCGGCGATATCGCCCTCGGACAGGCCAGCCAGCTGCGCCTTGTCATCGATGACCACGGCACCGGCGGCGGTGGCCGCGACCAGCTTGTTGTGGAAGTCGTTGGACAGGGTGGCTTCTTCGGCGTTGTACTGCTTCAGCGTTTCCTTGTCGGTATCGCTGAGCTCGGCACCGGCCTTGACGAAGCCCTTGTAGGTTTCCTCGACCACGCGCAGCTGCTCGGCGTCCAGGCCGGCTTCGGCGCGGCCGTCATAGATGCTCTTGATGCGAGCGAACAGCTTGGCATCCAGGTGGATGGCATCGCCATGCGCGGCCAGCTTGGGCACCACGTCTTCCTGGATCTTCTGCCGCTCCGGGTTGGTATCGGCCTGCACCACGCTGAAGAACACGCGGCTGACGCGGTCCAGGATGGCACCGGACTTCTCCATCGGAAGCAAGGTGTTGTCGAAGGTGGCCGGCTGGGTGTTGTCGGTGATCTGCTTGATCTCGGCCAGCTGCTGGCGCATGCCTTCCTCGAAGGCCGGCAGGTAGTCGCTGTCCTTGATCTTGTCGAAGGCCGGCGCCTGGAACGGCAGCGAGCTGACAGTCATGAACGGGTTGGTGGAAGCATCGCCCGGCTTGGCGGCCTCCGCAGGTGCATTGGCGGTCACGGGGGCAGTGGACTCCTTGCCAGAACAGGCGGCCAGCGCAAGGCTGATGGCGGCGGCCAGAACAACGGTACGCGACATGAAACGGCTCCTTGGGAACGGGCTTCGAACAGCCCATCACCCTACTCCGTTCCCCTGTGAGCGGCATGTGCCGATGGTGGCGCCGGCCGACACCGGACGTGTCGGCTGGACGCTCAGCTGGAGCTGTGGTTCTTGCCCTGCCACTGCCGGTACCACTGGCGGATGGCGGCCATATCGGCCACATCGTCACCACTGGTATGGAATACCGGGCCGAAGCCGATGACCTTTTCCGGGTAATGGAAATAGGCCGGGATGATCGGTACATCGGCCATGCGCGCGATCTTCAGAAAGCCGCCCTTCCATTCAGTCACCTGCTTGCGCGTGCCTTCCGGCGCCAGCGCGTACCAGATCTGCTCGCTGTCGCGGATCATCGCCACCGCTTGGCCCACCGTGCCCTGCGGCGAACTGCGATCCAACGGCACCACGCCCATCCGCCGCAACACCACGCTCAGTGGCCACCAGAACAGCTTGTCCTTGCCGAGGATGCGTGCTTCCAGGCCCAAGGCCATCTTCGCGGCCAGGCCCCACAGGCCATCCCAGTTGGACGAATGCGGTGCGGCAATCACCACCGCTTTGGCCAGGTCCGGGATGGGCCCACGGATCTGCCAGCCACCCAGGCGCAGCACGCTGCGGCCCAGCCAACGGCTGAAGGCGGCGCCCTTGCGCTGCGGCATGGCAGCGGGAATAGCCGGAATGGTCGGCGGTGTGTTGCTCAAGCACTACTCCCAATTACGTGTTGAACGGCCGCGCTTGACCTGCGCGCGTTCTTTTTTCTGATCCAGCCGGCGCAGCTTGGAGCCGTACGAGGGCTTGGTGGCCACCCGTGGCTTGGGCACGCTCAGGCTGGCCTGGATGAAGCTGGCAAGACGTTCGCGCGCATCCTGGCGGTTACGGTCCTGGGTGCGGAAGCGCTGCGCATCGATCACCAGCACGCCTTCGCTGGTCACCCGGCGGTCGCGGCGGGCCAGCAGGCGCTCGCGCAGTGGTTCTGGCAGGGACGGCGAGCCGGCGATGTCAAAACGCAGTTCCACCGCGGTGGAGACCTTGTTGACGTTCTGCCCGCCCGCGCCGGACGCGCGCACGAAACGCTCGACGATCTCCGTTTCCGGTATCGCCAAGTGTTCCGAGATCTCAATCTGCTCCGTCGCCATCGGCGCATTGTAAGGGCTGTTGCGGTTTTAGCTGCCTCCTGGCGAGAGACGCAGCGCAGCCATCTGCCCCCTCCTTTGCGCATAGCGCAGGGGAGGGTTGGGGAGGGGTGCCTTTCGCGGCCGACGTTGAGTGCTTGCGCTGGTTCTGACTACAGGGTCTTGCGGGCTGGATTTAGCCGAGCGGCTGGAGCTTCAGAAGCACCCCTCCCCAGCCCTCCCCTTTGCTACGCAAAAGGGAGGGGGCTCAAGCAAGAGCACCCCTCCCCAACCCTCCCCTTTGCTACGCAAAAGGGAGGGAGCTCAAGCAAGAGCCCCCCTCCCCAACCCTCCCCCTTTGCTGCGCAAAAGGGAGGGAGCAAAGCGTGCACTCGCTACGTCTGCGGGGACGCAACCACCTGCTCCCTCCCTTGCGCGTAGCGGAGGGGAGGGTTGGGGAGGGGTGCCTTTCGCGGCTGACGTTGAGTGCTTGCGCTGGTTCTGACTACAGGGGCTTGTGGGCTGGATTTTGCCGAGCGACTGGAGCTTTAGAAGCAACCCTCCCCAACCCTCCCCTCCGCTACGCGCAAGGGAGGGAGCTCAAGCAAGAGTACCCCTCCCTGCCCTCCCCTTTGCTACGCAAAAGGGAGGGTTCCATTCATTCCCAATACTGCCCGGCCCAGCGCCGGTAGGCGCGATAGTGATGGATCGCGAAGCCGTCAAATGAGGGCTCGTTGCGCAACGCGCGTTCCACCTTGCGCACTTCCTGCTCAAACACCTTCGGCCCTTCTTCATGGAAGGTGACTTTGTTGATGTCGTTGGACGACACCTCCAATCCAATCACCACCTTCTTGCCAACTTCATTGGCATAGGCAATCTCGCTGGACGCGTGCGACAGGATGCTGTCCCTGCCCTCGGCCTTGTCTCGGTAATCCATCAAGGCGACGTAGTCGTAGATGTTGATGGTGTGCTCGCTGACCGGACGGTGACGGCCATTCCAGTCAACCTCGATGCCGTCCAGCCAGAACGGAATCGCCGGGCCAACCGCCAAAGTCGCGCCACTCTCCTGTTTGATACGCATCACTGCCGCGCTCATGTCCAGGAAGCCCACCAGCAGGTCGGCACGCGTATCGTCATCCCACTCGTCGAGGATATGCGGCTCGATGTCGAGGTTGGCGCCATCAAAACGCGCTGACTCCGGCACCGAGGCGTTGTAGTCCACCACCCGCCGGAACATCGCCTCAGCCTCCTTGCGGTGCTCCGGCAACACGTATTTCTGGGTGCTCAGGTACCAGGAACCCAGCAAGGCATAGACCTTCATGTTCTTGCTGTGCAGGCGCTCGATGAAGGCTCGGTACAGCTGCGGCTGCTCGACGATGAGATTGCGATCCTTGTAGGCGTCGGCATACAGGTACACGGTGTCGATGCGCTGCGACTTGAGGTACGCCACCGCCTCATCGGCGACCGCCGGGTCTTCGATCATCGCGTACGACTCGGCTTCCCAGGTCCAGATCGCGCGGCTGGCCGCTGCCGCCTGCGCGATTGGTGCTGCACATAGCGCGACCAACAGGCCAAGGCCGAACATCCGACTCATTGCGACTTCTCCGCGCCTGCAGCGGCCTCCACCTGCAGGTGGTAACGGCCCTGCCCGATCGCCTTGCCACTGTCCGGGTCGGACGGGAACACCGACACGTAGCAACGGCCACCGCAATCCTGCGGCAGGCGCAGCTGCAACTGCACCTGCTGACTGCCGCCCGGCGGCAGCTGCATTGCCTGCCCATACACTTCCTGCAGTTCGCGGCCATCCTCGGCGGACATCACCGCCAGCGGCACGAACAAGCGGCTTGGTTTGGGATCGCCACTGCTGAACACCGCGGTCAAGCGCACGCCATCGGCGACGGTGGCAAGCTCGGCCGAGGCCAACGACAAACCATGTGCTGCCGGTGCCGCAGCCACTTCGGCAGCAACCGAAGGCGCGCTGTACGCGACCAGCCTGGGCGTCGCACCTTCCGGCGTCAGCGCGTTCTTCTGCATGAAGATCGCATTGGCCTGGGTGTAACGCTGCAGGCGCTGGGTGGCCCAGGCGAGCACGCTGGCATCGTCGGTTTCGGCCAGGTGCATGCCGTCCTGCAACTCGTACAACTTGCCGTCATGCAGCCACCAACGCCCGGCCAGATATTCCGGCGCACTGGTCTTGGTCTGCTTCAACGGGAATTGCTGATTGCTGCGGAAGCTCTCGGCCATGTCCAGGCCAGTGCCCAGCCACGGTGTCTGCGCCGGCCGCTTCAGCCCATAGGTATTGGACAGCAAGGCGATCAACGACGGCGTCACGTCCAGCTGCGAGGACACCGCGCGGATGCGCTTGGGCTGCTTGAGCAGCGGTGAGAAAACGATCAAGGGCACGTGGTAACGGTCCACATGCTCGCCCATCGGGATTTCTGGCAGGCGATGGTCGCCGGTGATGACGAAGATGGTGTTGGCATACCACGGAGTCTTTTCCACCGAGGCGAAGTAGCGGCGCAGCTGCTCGTCGGTGTACAGGATGGTGCTGTAGATATCGGTACTGGCGCGGTAGCTGGCACGCTCCGCCTCAGGTACCTGCAGCTGCTGCAGACGCTGCTCGAACTGCTTGCGGTACACATCCTGATCCGGGAACTCGTAGCTGGTGTGCATCGAGATCGTCTGGATCGCGGTCAAAAACGGCGCCTGCACGCTGTCATTGTCGGCCAGCACCCGCGAGATCAGTTCCTTGTCCGGGTAACCCCAGGCACTGAACGGATTGCGTTGATAGCCCTCGCCGAAGTTGTTCATGTCGACCAGCGTCTGCACCTGCTGGCCCTGCATGTAGGCGCGCTCGTTGTCGAAGCTGGTGTCGGTGCCGTTGTAGAAGGCGGTGTTATAGCCCTGCTGGCGCAGCACGCTGAACAAGCCGGGATGCGCCGGCATGCGGTCACCAAGGCCGGTAAAGCCCTCGTCCGCAAACGGTGCCGAACCAATCAGGGTCGGCAGCACACCGAAGGTGCGCCCCTGGTTGGCGAGGAAGTTGTCGAAGTACAGGCTGCGCCCAGCCAGCTCATCGAGGAACGGGGTGAAACTGCCCAGCGATGCCTGCGGACCGGAGAACGAACGGCCCAGGCCTTCAACCACAATCAGCACGACGTTCGGCGGTCGGCCATCGCTGGTCGGGGAAAAATTGGGACCCAAGGCATCCGGGGTCTGCTCCGTGTGCAGGAACGGGAAGTTCGGATCCAGCGGCGCTTCATCGTTGGCAACGGCGCTGGGTACGACGGCCACCTCTGACTCGCCCTTGAACCAACGCCACACATCGCCGCTGAACCAGGCCAGTTTGTTGCAGGCCAGATCGCGCGAGGCGACATCCTTCAAGGCCACCGCTCCGGCGGGCAGCGGCAGGATCCAGGCGATACCCCCCGCGACCAACAATGCCGTGCTCCACACCGTGGAGCCGCGCGCATCACGCCGCGCCAGCCATAGCAGGCCCAGCCACAACACCAGCAACGGCAAGGCCATCGCCAGCACGCCGCGCAGGCCGAGCGGTGCGCCATCGGCCAGTGTGGTGCGGATCTCGGCAAGGCTGTAGCCGAACAGATCCGCACCCAGCGGCACATGCGCGACCTGGAAATACTGGTCAAGCAGCACCTGCACCACGATGAACAGCGACCACAGCACGCCCAAGGCGATGTAGCGCGGCAAAGCTCGCTTGATTGCCAGCAAGGGTAGCGACAACAGCACCAGGATCGGCACCGAACGCAGCAGCATCAGCAGCGCCTGGGCACCGGCAATACCGGCAATTGCACCGGTCTGCAAGCCACCACCGGCACCTGCAACACCGTTGCTGACCGCCATTGCGACCAGCACCAGCTGCGCAAGCAGCAACACCGGGAAGGCCGAAGAAAAGCGCGCCCAGGCGCCACCGTCATGCGTGGAAATCATCGTCAACTGCTCCGTTACCAGCGCGTATAGATAGAGCCCGACAGGCGCTGCTCTTCAAAGCCACCATCGTCGTCCGCATAACCGGCACCCAGCTTGAAACCCCAGTTGGGTGTGAGCTGATGCCGCCAGGCAACACCGATGGCGGCGTTGCTGTCACGCACGACGCCGCCGAAGCGATCCAGATCGCTGCTGCGGCCGCTGCTGACGCTGACTTCCAGATAGTCGTCGGCATCGCCCTTGTAGTAATTACGCAGCAACACGCGATGGCTCCAGCTGCCCGAACCGACACCCGGCACGTGCTGCAGCTTGTAGCGGCCATACCAGTTGCCGACATAGCGGCCGACGCCGACGCCGTAGAACTCGGTGGTGTCGGAGAAACGCAACTGGTCAACGCTGGCCGACAGTTCCCAGCCATTGCCCACGCCCTGGAACACTTCCACGCGCCAGCTCTGCTTGGGCAGCACACCGCTGGAAGGGCCGCGTTGGTAACGCAGGTTTGCGTAGGCGCGTGACCATAGCGGCGCGTAGCCATCCAGCGCCCAGGCAGTGTCGGAGGTGTTGAAGTGATCGGCGCGCAGCAGTTCCAACCCAAGCGAGCCGCGTGGGAAGTAACGACGCAGGGTCAGATCGTTGTCATTCCAGCTATCACGGCCACCGCTGAAACGGGTGTGATCCCAGCCCAGGCTCGCACCCCAACGATAGCCATCGGCCGCCACCGCATCGGGGTTGGCCATGCGCGGCAACAGGCTCAGGCGCAGCTCGGCGATTTCCTTGGGATCTGCACCCAGCGTGGCGGCAGCATCGAAATCGGCACGCGCCGCAGCGGTCTGGCCGAGTGCACGCAGCTCGCGACCACGCGCGATGCGTGCGGCGGGGTCCTGTGGTGCCAGCTCAACCCAGCGCGAGTACGCATCCGCAGCCTGCTGCGGACGGTCACTCCAGCGGTACATGTCGCCCAGTGCCGACCAGGCGTCGGCATAGGTCGGGCTGTTCTTCACTACCTGCTGCAGATCGGCCTCTGCGGCAGCGTACTGGCCGTCCCAGGCGTAGGTGCGGCCACGCGCCAACAGCACGTCGCCGTTGCCCGGATGCTCGGTCAACAATGCGCTGTAGCGGGCGATGGTTGCCGCACGATTATTGGCCTCGGACTGCTCGCGGATCTGCTGCAACTGCAGGGTCAGGCTGTCCGGTGCTTCCTGGGCAAACGCCAGCAACGGCGCAGCGGCCAGCGCCAACAACAGGCAACGCGACAGCACATGGCGAGGAGCACGGACGGAGTGGTGCTGGGTCATGGAACGGTTCCTGGCAATCATTGGTTGATACTCGATTCGCTTACCACCGACGATGCAACTGCCACCGCCACCGGCACTTCTTCCTTCTGGTTCTGCTGCCAGGAACCATCACGACTGATGCGCCCCCAGCTATGCCGCTTGCGACGGCTGAACATCCAGCGGATCGTGGCGGAGAAACGCCAGATGGAGTTCAGCTGGCGATAGCCGAAGTTCTCCAGGATGGCCACCACGAACAGACGCAGCTGCTGCGCTGGTCGCGAGTACAAGCCGAAGGAGAGCTCTTCCAGCAGCATCGCGTTGACCGAGAGCAGGATGCCCATGCCGACTGCCGCGGCCAGGAAGATCAGGAACACATCCAGCTGCACCAGCCCGCACAGGGCCAGCACGATCATCGAGACATAGCCCACCACTTCGATGATCGGCCCCAGGAACTCAAAGAACAGCATGAACGGGAAGGCGACCCAGCCCGCTGCGCCGCTACGGCGATTGAACAACATGCCGATATTGGTCCATAGGCTTTCGGCCAGACCACGCTGCCAGCGCATGCGCTGGTTGCGCAGTGAAGCCAGATCGGTCGGCGCCTCGGTCCAGCACACCGGATCGGGCACAAACACGATGCGGTAGTCGCGCTTTTCTTCGCGCAGATTGCGATGCAGACGGATCACCAGATCCATGTCCTCGCCGACGGTGTCGGTACGATAGCCGCCGATGGCGATCACCCGCTCCTTGTAGAACACGCCGAAGGCGCCGGAGATGATCAGCAGCGCGTTCATCGGCGACCAGCCCATGCGTCCGAACAGGAAGGCGCGCAGGTATTCCACCAGCTGGAAGCTGGGCAGCCAGCGGTTGGGCAGGCCGATCTTGTCGAGCATGCCGTCGCGCACGGTGCAGCCATTGAGCACACGCACCACGCCGCCGCTGGCCACCACGCGGCTGTCCTCAAGGAATGGCCGCACCACCCGCGACAGGCTCTCCGGCTGCAGGATGCTGTCGGCGTCGACCACGCAGAACAGCGGATAGCGCACGCAGTTGATACCGGCGTTGATCGCGTCCGCCTTGCCGCCATTGGCCTTGTCGACCATGCGCACGCGCGGGCAGCTTGCCGACGCATAAACCCCGTGCACCGGCTCGGTCTGCAGGCGCGTGCGGTAGGCCTCGGGCACGCGTACCAATCCAAACGCCTCGATCAGCGCATCGCGGGTACGATCGCTGGAGCCGTCGTTGACCACCACGATCTCGAACGCCGGATAGCTGGTCTTGAGCAGCGAGCGCACCGAGGAAACCACCGAGGTTTCTTCGTTGTACGCGGGCAGGATGATGCTTACCGGCGGTTGGTAATCGCGCAGACCGGCTGGCAGGTAATTGGCCCGATACTCGCGCATGTAGCGCACGATCTGATAGGCCGAGATGTAATTCAGCAGCAGGTAGGCCAGGTTGATCGCGACGAAGTAGACCATGAAGAACCACTGCAGCGAGTCGGCGATACTCACCCAGGGAATCTGCTGCACGTAGCTCACCAGCATCTGCCAATAAGCGTTCATGTCGCACTCCTCATCGCGTTCTCGGACAGCACCTGTTCGATGATGTCGCGCCCGTAGCCATCACTCTGCCGCGACTGCACTTCACGCAGGGCGTCCGCCCCCATGCCCGGCAGGCCGAACAATGCCTGTGCGGTGCGATAACGCACCCACCAGACGCTGTCTGACAGCAGCGCTTCCAGTCGCCCGGCATCGCCATGCTCGCCGATGCGGCCCAGCGCCGCTGCCGCGTGCATGCGTACATGCCAACGCGACGCCGTGAGGAAACCCATGACGCGCTCGCGATCCTGGCGATCGTTGATCAGCTGTAGGCACACCGAAATGATGTGGTCATCCACGTGCCCTTCCAGCAACTGCCGCACCACCACCGCCGCACGCTGCGGATCGATGTCGGCAAGGAAGCGCACCAGCTTCACGGTGGAATCGGCATTGGCGCGCAGCAGGGCGTTACTGATCTCGCGGGCAGCGCTGCCATCCTCGTTCTCAGCCAGGATCCGCGCCACGCTGCCGGGCACCCAATCCTCGCGCTCGGCGATCATCGGCACGAAGGCGGACATGGCGCGCGGTGGATCCACCTGCGCCAATGCCCGCGCTGCGCACAGCGAGACAATCGGGCTACGGTCGTTGAGAAATTTGACCAGCAGGTCGTATAGATGCCGGTCGCGCAGATGGCCCAGGGCAATGATGGTCATGGCGCGGTCGTGGTAGCTGCCACGCAACATGCGCTGCGCCGCCTCTTCCAGGCCCACACGGTGACCGAGCGGGGTCAGCCGCCGTACCGACGCTTCCGGCAGGCTCTCGCAGATGCTGTTCCACGCTTCAATGAAGCCTATGACCTCATCGCGTTGCAATCGATGCACCGGCACGGTTTCACCGGCCAGCTCGCGCTGCAGCACATCGTTCCAATACTGCCGGGCCTGGGTGTCGCGCTTTTCCCGGCGCTGCGCCCGTACCCGCAGAACAACAATGATCAACAGCAATACCGTGGCCAACAGCAGGGTGAGAATCGCCACCCAACTGGCCACGACAAGTACGGTCGGCCCCTCGAACAGACTGTCCATCGCAGTTCCCTACTTGTTGCGGATACGTGGCTTGCGAGACCACGTACCCCCCCTGGGTACAGCTCCTGGTGCCAAGCATAGATAGAAACGTGATTCCCGTCTCTATTTTCCGCAATTTCAGTAAGGTTTCCGTCATCAAACTATGTTAAGCGTGATCGTAAGAAGTAAATTTTTCATTAAAAACAATGCGCTACCGCGCACTTCGGCAATCGCAACTGTCTTGCCAGCTACCCTCGAATGCCCGAAACCTGTCTTCAGCCCCGACAAGGCCGCGGTTATGCTCAAGCCCAGCCCATCACAAGGACGATCCATGCAGCGCTGCCGCCAGACCCTTCGTACCCGTTGCGCGCCCCTGTTGGTCGCCGCCAGCCTGGCGCTTGCCGGTATCGCGCCGGCATGGGCGGCCCCTGCCACCGATGCCGACGTCAACCGTTTACTGGCCGCCTCCCGCGCCCAGAACATGCTCGACGCGATGCTGCCGCAGATGGAAGCCATGCAGGCACAGCAGTTCGCCGAGATTGCCCAGAAGCAGTCGCTGACTGCCGAGCAGAAGGCGGGACTGCAGCGTATCCAGCAACGCACCTCGCAGACCTTGCGCCAGGCGCTGGCCTGGTCGCAGATGCGGCCGATGTATGTGGATCTATACAAGCAGTCGTTCTCGAAGGAGGACGTACTGGCGATGGCCGAGTTCTACGAGAGCCCGGCCGGCCAGAGCCTGCTCGACAAGACCCCGGCGCTGATGCAGAACCTGATGGTCGCCATCCAGCAGAAGATGACCCCGCTGATGGCGGACCTGCAGAAGGACCTGGAAAAGATCAACAGCGAAGTCAAATAAGCGCCCAACTGTAGTGCCGAGCCATGCTCGGCAAGGGGCGTTACCTATAGAGCCGCCCCGGCTTTTGTAGGAGCGGCGTCAGCCGCGAAGCTGGCAATGCTGGAATCACCGGCATTTCTGCGATCTGATGGTTTGTGGGCTTCGCGGCTTATGCCGCTCCTACAATCCTGCGCGTGCTGATGGGTTGCGGGGAAAGCCTCTGCCGAGCATGGCTCGGCACTACAGGTGAGGCTGCTGCCGAGCATGGCTCGGCACTACCTCAGTCCGGTAGCTTCCAAGCGAACAGGTCCATCGCTTTCTGGAACTCGCGGTCCAGTGGTGCACGCACTTCGATGCGGTGACCGCCCTGTGGGTGCGGGAAGGCCAACCGCTCGGCGTGCAGCAGCATGCGGTGCACGCCCTGCATGCGGAACGTGCGGTTGTGCCGGCCATCACCGTGGCTGGTGTCGCCGATCATGTGATGGAACATGTGCTTGAGGTGCCGCCGGATCTGCCGGAACCGCCCGGTCTGCGGCTGGCAACGCAGCAGCGCATAGCGCGAGGTCGGGAAGCCCGTCGACGGAATCGGCAACTCGCCTTCCAGCAGCTTCTGGAAGTGGGTGATGGCCTGCTTCTTGACCGGCTTGCCGGGGCCGCCATCCAGATCGTGATCGACGGTGAAGGCATCTTCCGCCGGCCAGCCGCGACACACCGCCAGGTAATCCTTCTCCACTTCGCCGCCCATCAGCGTCTTGCCCAGTACGCTGGCACTCTCGCGGTCGAAGGCCAACAGCAGGCAACCACTGGTGGCACGGTCCAGACGATGAATCAGGAAAATCGGCTTGCCCAGCTGCTCGCGCAGACGGTCAGCGAGGAAATCATCTTCGCCACGGGCAAGCTTGCTGTCGTGGACCATCAAACCCGCAGGCTTGTTGACCACCGCCAGCCACTGGTCTTCGTACAACAGCGGCAGCGGTTCAAAAACAACCGGCGCCTCCACTGCGTCATCGACAACATCAGTCATCGACGCAACCACGCTGAAGCGACCGCAATCGCGCCGACCGCGCCCGTCACCCACGACCATAACGGCACCGAGGCGAACTGCGGGCCGCCTGCTTGCAGGCCATACAACAAAGCCGACACCACCATCAAACCGGCACCGGCAACCGCGGTAACCACGCGCCGCTGCATGCGCTGCAGCGTGCCTTCGAGATTGACGATGTCCTGCGAGCGCATCGCCAGCTCATGCTTGCCTTCCACCTGCTGGCGCAGCCAGCTGTGCAGCAGTGCCGGCATGTCCGGGGCCTGGGTCATGATTTCCGGCAGGCGCTTGCGCAGCTCCTTCAACGCGCGACGCGGGCTGTAACGCTCGCGCAGGATGCGTTCCAGCACCGGCTTGGCCACTTCCCAGATATCCAGGTTCGGGTCGAGCTGGCGGCCGACGCCTTCGATGTTCAACAGCGTCTTCTGCAACAGGATCAACTGCGGCTGCAGGGTCAGCTGGTAACGCTGGGCGGTGCGGAACAGCTTCATGAGCACTTCGGCCAACGAAATCTGCGACAGCGGCCGGGTGAAGTACGGTTCACAGACCGCGCGCACGGCAGCTTCCAGTTCGTCGATACGTACCGTGTTCGGCATCCACTGCGCCTGCAGGTGCAGCTCGGCGATGCGGCGGTAATCACGGTTGAAGATGGCCATGAAGTTTTCGGCGAGGTAGAACTGATCCTCTTCCGACAGCTGGCCCATGATGCCGAAGTCCAGCGCGATGAAGCGCGGGTTGTCGCGGCGCGCCGGATCGATATCGACCCAGATGTTGCCGGCGTGTGCATCGGCATGGAAGAAGTTGTCGCGGAACACCTGCGTATAGAACACGCGCACGCCCTTGGCGGCCAGCGCCTTGCGGTCGATGCCGGCCTTGTCCAGCGCGACGATGTCGTCGGAGGGAATGCCCCAGACCCGTTCCAGGGTCAGTGCGCGCTCGGCGGTGTGGCTCCAGATCACTTCCGGAACGTACAGGTCGTCCGAGTTTTCCCAGAAGCGGCGCAGCACGCTGGCGTTGGCGCCTTCGCGCTGCAGGTCCAGCTCTGCCGCCAGCGTGGTTTCGATCTCGGCCACCACTTCGCGCGGGCGGATCTTGTCGGCGCGCGGATGGGTACGCTCGACCAGCGCAGCCAGCGACTTGAGCAGGGCGATGTCACCGGCGATCTGCTTTTCGATATCCGGGCGCAGCACCTTGACCACGACCTGGCGGCCATCGTCCAGCGTCGCTGCATGCACCTGCGCGATCGAGGCCGAGGCCAGCGGCGTGGTGTCGAAGCTGGCGAAGGCTTCGGTGATCGGCAAGCCCAGCGCCTGCTCGACGATCTGCAGCGCGCGTTCGCCGTCGAAGGGCTTGACCCGGTCCTGCAGCAGAGTCAGTTCGGCGGCGACATCCGGCGGCACCAGGTCGCGGCGGGTGGACAGGATCTGCCCGAACTTGACGAAGATCGGACCCAGTTCCTGCAGCGCCAGACGCAGGCGCGCACCGCGCGACTGCGAGGCGATATCGGCACTGGCACGCGGCACGAACGGCTTGGCGACGCTCAGCCAACGCTCGACCGGTGTGTCATCGAGCAGATCATCCAGACGGTAACGCAGGATCACCCGGCCGATGCGGCTGGCGCGGAACATGGCGCGGAGCAGCTTCATGCGGCACCTCCGGCGCGCTGACGCAGGCGCGCGATGCGCGCGGCCATGCGTTCGACGTCATCGCGGATCACGTCCACATCATCATGGAAGGCATCCAGCTCGGCACGGGCAACGACATCACGCGACTCCTCGGTAACGTATTCGGCGGCGGTTTCGGCCAGATCCTTGGCGCTGCGCCTGGCCTGCAGCAAGGCTGCACGCAGGGTCTGCGCGATCTGCACGCCGAGGATCTCGCCAAAGGCTTTGACAAAAGGCTGCTGCCAATCCGGATCAAAACGGGTGGCCAGCTGCTGCAGGCGGCGCGCCAGCTCGGCATCGCCGGAGACCTTGACCCGCCCTGCCGGCGCGCTGTTGCCGCGCCGTGCATTGGCCAGGAATGGAAGCTGCGCCAGCACCCCGCCCAGCGTGCTGCGCACCGCCAGGTCCGGCTCCAGCGACGGGTCCACCGGGCCCACGGTCAGACGTTCACCGGCGACCCCGATCTGCATCGCCAGCGATGGCGATTCCAGGGTCAGGGCGATGCGCTGGCCATCCAGCGAGGTCAGCGCGGTGCGGGTATCCGGGTCCAGCGCCAGCGCGCGGTTCAAGGCCACTTCCAGCGCGCGGCCGGCCAGCGGCTTGATCATTTTGAGGGGAGATGCAGGCATGCCTGGCATTCTACCGGAGGGGCGGGATTGGAGATTGGATGGCAGCGGAGAGCTGATGCCTCGCCAGCACAGGATTTGTTCATGTAGCGGCGCCTTGCGCGTGAAACCGCACTTTCGGTGGCAAGCCGCGCCAGCTGGTCGCCGCGATCAATACGTTGCGAATCCCTAGCCGCCCGTTCCGGCTTGAAAGCAAGCGCCGATCCCTATTCCCGAATCGCGGCGTTTGAGTTCATGCTATGCAGACACCACCAAACACAGCGTCAGGAGCACACAGGCAATGGGCAAGACCCGGGTTGGCATCATCTTCGGCGGTCGTTCGGCCGAGCACGAGGTCTCGCTGCAGTCGGCGAAGAACATCTTCGATGCGCTGGACAAGGAACGTTTCGACGTCAGCCTGATCGGCGTGGACAAGCAGGGCCTGTGGCACCTGTGCGATGCGGCCGGCTTCCTGCTCAATGCAGATGATCCCAAGCGCATCGCGCTGGATACCTCCGGCCCGGTGCTGTCAGTATTGCCCGGCGCCGAGCGCGGCCAGCTGCTGGCTGCCGATGGCCGCGAGGTCCCGCAGTTGGATGTCGTGTTCCCGATCGTGCACGGCACCCTCGGCGAAGACGGCACCCTGCAGGGCCTGCTGCGCACCTTGAACCTACCGTTCGCTGGCCCCGGCGTGCTTGGCGCAGCCGCGGCGATGGACAAGGACATGGCCAAGCGCTTGCTGCGCGATGCCGGCCTGGCGGTGGCGCCGTTTGCCTGCTTCAACCATGTCACCGCTGCACGCGCTGACTACGCTGCACTGGTCGCACAGCTCGGCCTGCCGCTGTTCGTCAAGCCGGCCAACCAGGGTTCATCGGTGGGCGTGAGCAAGATACGCAATGCCGACGAGTTCGCCACCGCAATGGCGCTGGCCCTGTCGTTCGACCACAAGGTACTGGTGGAGTCGGCGATTGTCGGCCGCGAGATCGAATGCGCGGTGCTGGGCAACGACGTGCCCGAAGCCAGCGTCTGCGGCGAAGTGGTGGTGCATGACGACTTCTACGCCTATGACACCAAGTACATCAGCGCCAGCGGTGCGGAGACGGTGATCCCGGCCGATATCGCTGCCGAAGCGCAGCAGCGCATCCGCGAGATCGCCGTGCGCGCCTACCAGGCGCTGGACTGCATCGGCATGGCGCGCGTGGACGTGTTCCTCACCGAAGCCGGCGACGTCGTCATCAACGAACTGAACACCCTGCCCGGCTTCACCAAGATCAGCATGTATCCCAAGCTGTGGGGTGCAAGCGGGCTGGGCTATACCGCGCTGATCACGCGCCTGATCGAGCTGGCGCTTGAGCGTCATGCTGCAGACAAGAACCTGCGCAGCTCCATCAGCACCTCGGTCTGATCGAAACTACCGAAACGACGCGGCCCGCACCCTCGATGAGGATGCGGGCCGTTCTGTTTCTGGCGTCAGAAGTGATCAGCCTTTCTTGCGGAACATCGACACCACCGCAAGGATCAGGAAGACGACGAACAGGATCCACGCAATATTGCTGGCCGCACCGGCAATGCCACTGAAGCCGAGCACGGCTGCAATGATGGCGATGACGAAGAAAACGACGGCGTAATGCAGCATGGGCTGGGTCCTCGGTTGGAATCAGGGTTCCATCCTCGGCAATCGCCGGTCGCGATACGGTGACAGGAACGTTAGCGCCGCATGATGGCGACGCAGTCCATTCAGGAAGCAGCCGCCAATCGCCGTAGCCCTTCCTCAATCGAAACCTTGGGCACGTAGCCGAAATCGCGACGTGCCGGCTCCATCGAATACCAATGCGGCGTGCACAGCTGCTCGGCGAGAAAACGTGTCATCGGTGGTTCGCCAGACAAGCGCAACAGCGGCCACAGCTTTTCGCAGACAGAGCCTATGCGGTAGGCGGTCTTGAACGATATCGACTTATCCACTGCAGGCGCACCAACTGCGGCAAACAGGCGGTTGAGCAGTTCGCGCATCGGCAGCGGTTCGCCGTTGGAAATGAAGTAGGCCTTGCCGGCGCAAGCCGCACCGATCACCAGATGATCGAAGGCATCGAAGTGCGCCTGCGCAGCGTTGTCGATGAAGGTGGTATCGACCTTGTTGCTGCCATCGCCGACAAAACGCAGACGGCCGGCGCGGGCGCGTTCGGCCAGGCGCGGGACGAGTTGGTTGTCGCCCGGGCCCCAGATCAGGCGCGGACGCAGGGCGATGGTTGCCAGATCGGCACCATTGGCGGCCAGCACTTCCTGCTCGGCGATGGTCTTGGTGGCGGCATACGGCGCCTGGAAATCCTCGCCGTAGGGAACCTCGTCTGCTCCCAGGCCTTCGACCGGATGGGTGGCGCGATGGGTGACGCTGGGCGTGGAGGTATAGACCAGGCGGCCGATGCCATGCACCTTGCAGGCGGCCAGCACGTTGCGGGTGCCGACCACATTGGCCTGGAAGTAGCTGTCGTAGCTGCCCCACGCTCCAGCCTTGGCGGCATTGTGGAAGATGGCATCGACACCGGCGGCGGCGTGATGCACGGCATTGGCATCGGCCAGGTCGCCACGGATCTGGCCAACGCCGATTTCCTGCAGGGACGGGTAATGCCCGCGATTGAAGCTCAGCACCTGATGGCCGCGTTCGACCAGGCCACGGCACAAGGCCTGACCGAGAAAACCACCACCACCGGTAACCAGAATCTTCATTCGTTTGATCGCTCTGCTGCTGGGCTTCCGCGCCAACTGGCCGCGTCGGAAGCATTGAGATTTGTCCGTCAGTATCGCAGCAGTAGTGCTCGGGTGCTTTGCCGGGAATGTTGGCGGAGAGCTTTACCCCTCCCCAGCCCTCCCCTCCGCCTTCGGCGCAAGGGAGGGAGCAAGAGCCCCCCTCCCCAACCCTCCCCTTGCCTGCGGCAAAGGGAGGGAGCAACAGCAGCAGCGCTGCGGGTGCGTCGAGCAGCCAGGCTTTAGCCCTCCCTTTCGCGCAGCGAAGGGGAGGGTTGGGAGGGGTGCTCTTCGCCGTGCGCCAAGGCCCGCAGAATGTCCTCCAACACAGCCGGCATCCGCTGCAGAACCTCGTCATTCCAATAGCGCAGCACACGGAATCCCAATCCCTGCAGCACCTCGGTTCGCCGCTGGTCATAGGCAAGCTGCTCAAGATGCTGCCCTCCATCCAGCTCGACGATCAGCATCGCCTCAAGGCAAACGAAGTCGGCGATGTAACCGGCCAAGGGCATCTGCCGACGGAAGCGGAAACCTGCCAACTGGCGACGCCGCAGTTGCTGCCATAGGCGGCCTTCCGCATCGGTTGGTGTGTTGCGCAGGGCTCTTGCGCGTCTTCGCAGCTTGTCCATTGCAGCTCTCCGGTTTTTTGTACGGAAAGCCTGCAATTGCTGGTGAAGGGAGCCTGTCAGGAAACCGCTGGGTTGCGAGCTATCCCTCGACTCGAAGAACACTGCGCTTTACCCCTCCCCAACCCTCCCCTCCGCCTTCGGCGCAAGGGAGGGGGCAGGAGCACCCCTCCCCAGCCCTCCCCTTGCCTGCGGCAAAGGGAGGGGGGCGAAGCGTTAGCCCTCCCTTTCGCGCAGCGAAGGGGAGGGTTGGGAGGGGTGCTCCTGCTTCAAGCTTTCAAGCTCAGCCCAACTGCGCCTGCGCCCACACTGCCAGCTTCTCGCGCCCGATCTTGGCGTTGTGGCGGATATCCACCGGGAAACCCGGGTGACGCAGGAAATGCTCGATACCTGCCAAATCTGGATGACGCAGTGCCATGGCCCGCAACTGCGTTTCGATTTCAGCGAAGTGCTGATCCGGCAGCGGTTCGTAACACAGCACCGGTACCTGCTGACCCAAGGCACCCACACCGACCAAGGCCGTGCGCCGCACGCCAGCCACCGTGTTGAACACCGGCTCCACCTGCTCGGTATACAGCGGCCCTGTCGCCGTCTCGACGCGATGCGTCTTGCGCCCGCAGAACCACAGCCGCCCCTGGGCATCGAACCAACCCACATCGCCCATGCGATGCACGATGCGCTCGCTGCCGTCGGCCAGCACTTCGCGGATCTTGGCTGCAGCCGTTGCCTGCGGTCGATTGAAATAGCTGTCAGTTGTGGTCGGGCCGACCACGGTGATCTCGCCCACTTCACCGGCCGGCAACTCACGCACCCCATTCCAATCAGCAATGGGTTCGTCGGTGATGGCAATGATGCGCACGACATTCGGTGCGACCACGCGACCAACGCAGGTGCCAGCACCGGCCTCGGTGGCCTCACGCGTATCGACCAGTTCGCGACCTTCAATCACCGCAACCGGCAGGCATTCGGTGGCGCCGTATGGCGTCCAGAACTGGCCGCCCTCCGGCATCAGCGAACGGATCCTGGACACGATTTCCGGCGGCACCGGTGCGCCGGCCGAGGTGGCGCGGGTCACCGTTGGCAGCGGCTGGCCGTGCTCGGCCAGTACTCGCATCAGCGCCGGCGAACCGAACAGCTGGGTCACGCCGAAACGGGCAATGGCATCGTGCAGCTTGCGTGGATCGGCGCTACCCGGCCGAGTCGGGTCCATGTCCGGGATCACCGACGTCAGGCCCAGCGCCGGGTCGAACAGGGCGAACGGCGGGAAGGTCGGCAGGTCGATGCCGCCGGGCTGCATGCCGAAGGCGTTGCGCAGCAGTTCCACCTGACCGACGAAATGGCGGTGGCGGTAGACCACACCCTTGGGCACGCCGGTGGAGCCACTGGTGAACAGGATCGCGGCCACGTCGTCGGGCGCGGTGGCAGCCAGCTGACTACCCGCACCGGCACCATCGGCCTCGATCTTCGCCAGAGTGACGCCACCCCAGCACCAGCGCCGACCGACGGTGACCTTGACCCTGGCCGCCTTGGCCCAGCCCAGCAGCACCCGCGCAAATTGCGCCAAGGGGATGCCAATGAAGGCCTGCGGCTGCGCTTCGTCCAGGCACTGCTTCAGCGCGCGCTTATCTATGCCCGGGTCGACCAGCACCGGCACCGCGCCGATCTTGAACAGGGCGAACATCAGCAGGAAGAACTCCGGCCCCGGCCGCACCATCACCACCGCACGCACCCCACGGCCGATGCCGTTCGCCGCCAGACCAGCGGCAATGGCGTCGCTGCGGGCATCCAGCGTGCGGTAATCGAGGGTGACGTCGTAAGCGGCCATGCCGTTGCCGGCGGGCTTGCCCGGGCAGCGGATGGCGATCTGGTCGGGCCGTTCACGCGCCAGCTCGGGCAGGCGCGCGGCGATATTGCAGGTTTCGTTCATCTTCCTATTGTCGCCAATGCAGAAAAATCTTGCGCGCAGGCCGTCACCGTGGAAAATTTCGCACCTTCCTTTTGTCCTAATCCTGCCGCCTAGGCCGGTATCCCATGCCCCATCCCTGCCTGACCTGCGGCGCCTGCTGCACCCAATACCGCGTTGCCTTCCACTGGATGGAATCGGACGAAGTCACCGAAGGCGGCGTGCCCCACCAGCTGACCCAGCGCCTGGATCCGCACCGGCTGTGCATGCAGGGCACCTATTCGGACCCGATCCGCTGCGTGGCGCTGGACTCGGAGATCGGCGTGTACTCACGCTGCACCATCCACCCGAACCGGCCCAGCGTGTGCCGCGAGGTGGACGCCTCCTGGGAATATGGCAAGGCCAGCTCGCAGTGCGACCGCGCGCGTATCGCCCACGGCATGCCGGCACTGACCCTGGCTGACTGGCGTTGGCGCGATGGTGCTGACAATGACGACGACCATCCGGACGACAACGGCAACAGCCCGTCCTCTCCGCCGAATACGCCGATTGCGGCTTGAGGGTGATGCGGTAGCTGTTGGCTTTGGGCTTTGGGCTTTGGGCTTTGGGCTTTGGGCTTTGGGCGTTGGGCGTTGGCGCTTGCCCTTACGCCGTCATTCCCGCGCAGGCGGGAATCGCTCTAGCTGTTGCTCTTCGCCCTTGCCCTGTCCAAAGCCAAGGCAGGAGCCGAAGCAAGAGCTAGAGCCAGAGCGATTCCCGCCTGCGCGGGAATGACGGCAAATAAATCAACGACATAAAAGCAGAAAGCCAGAAGCGAAAGGCGAGAAGCGAAAAGCGAAAGCCCGCCCCTCAAAGCGCCTTGTAACGCCCCCACAACACCTCAAACTGCTGCGCGAAGCTGCGCACCAGATTGCGGTCATTGCTGACCACCAGGTTCTCATCGTTGTGCTCGGTGGCAGTGCGCGTCCAGTTGAAGCTGCCATTGGCCAGCTGCTTGCCATCGAACAACGCGAACTTGTGGTGCATGTGGTATTCGCTGTGGTCCACCCGCACCGGGATACCGCTCTCATTCAAGCGACGGACATCGTTGCCGTCGTCGTAGACCTTGTCGTTGTCGCTGACGATGCGCACCACCACGCCACGTTTGTGCGCATCCAGGATGACACCGCTCAGGCGGTCATCGGAGATGGTGAACACGCAGATATCCAGCGTCTGTTTGGCGCTGGCGCAGAGCGCGCGCAGACGCTGCATGCAGGCATCGCCCGGCGAGAAATAGGTACTGGTCAGGGTTTCGACCGGGCCGGCGTTGACGTCCAGCGTGCGCACCACCTGCTCAACCCACTTCAGCATCGGCAGCGCTTCGGCCGGATTGGCGTTGATCTGCTCACGGGCGATATCGAAGGCGCGATTGCGCAGGAAACGCAGGCGGTCAGGTGATAGCTCCGCGCCAAGCTCGCGTAGTGCGGAGCGTTCCTCGTTGCTCAACGCAAGGTCCTGCGCGCTGTCACGCAGCTGACGGTCCAGGCTGTCGAAATCCATCCCTCACTCCCTGTGCAAAGAAGCACAGAGCTTCGCACACCCCTGCGTGCCTCTGTAGGAGCGCCGTAAGCCGCGAAGCTGGCGCAAAGAGAACGGCCGCAAAAACTACCCCTCCCCAGCCCTCCCCTCCGCCTTCGGCGCAAGGGAGGGGGCAGAAGCAGGCATCGCGCGCGCTCAGCTTTTGTAGGAGCGGCGTCAGCCGCGAAGCTGGCAATGCTTCAGTCCGCGAGAAATCAATCATCGCACGCGGTTTGAGCGAAACGCCAGGCAACGGCTTGCAGGATGCAGAGGTAGCCGTAGCGGATCTATCCCTTGCTTCGCGGCTGACGCCGCTCCTACAAGTGCCCGCGCTCCCACAAGCCCCGGCTCACCCCAGTGGGTTGCGCTCCAGGAAGGCTCTTACCGCCGGCACGATCACTTCGTGCTTGTCTTCCAACACATAGTGGTTGGCATCTTCAAACGTGGTCACTTCGGCCTGCGGCAATGCCTTGCGGAAGCCGGTCAGGAAGTGATGGTCGAAGCAGATGTCACGCAGGCCCCAGGCGATGTACACCGGGCGATCCGCGAACGACGGCAATGCCTGCGCCGCACGCTCCAGCAACGACCAGGCCTTGTCGGCCGGCGACAGCGGGATGTCCTGCATGAAGCGGATGGTGGAAATGCGGTTGTCCCAGTTGTTGTACGGGGACACATAGGCGCGACGCACATCCGCCGGCATGCGTCGGCTCACGCCCAGCCATGAGGCACCGGCGGAGAACGCGTTGAAGGTACGGATGAACCATTCGCCCAGCTTCCAGTGCCGGCCCATGGCGATCTGCCACGGCATCGGCTTCTCCGGCGGCAACGGGAACGAGGCGGTATTGGTGATCACCAGGCGCTTGACCTGATCGTGGTGCGACAAGGCCCAACCGGAGCCGATCATGCCGCCCCAGTCATGCACGGCCAGGGTCACCGGGCCGGTGATGCCCAGGTGCTTGAGCAACGCATCCAGGTCATCCACGCGCGACTGCAGGGTGTATTCGTAGCGGCTGTCATCGGGCTTGTCGGACAGGCCCATGCCGATATGGTCCGGCACGATGCAGCGGTATTTGTCGCTGAGGCCGTTGACCAGGTGCCGCCACAGATAGCTCCACGACGGGTTGCCGTGCAGCATCACCACCACCTCGCCATCGCGCGGGCCTTCGTCGATGTAGTTCATCGACAAGCCGGGACGGACTTCGAAACGGTGGGTCTTGCTCGGGTAACCGGGGAGTTTGTTCATCGGGTTGCACCTGCGGCTGCTAAGCCCCGCTCCCGTCGGGAGAGGGGTTGCGGAGAGGGTTGGTCGGAGTGGAGGAGCGTGGACTACCGCTCGAACTCCAGGCACATGCGTGCTGCGCACGCGTCCCCTCTTCCGCCCTTCGGGCACCCCCGCCTTCGCGGGGGCAGGCCCTTTGTTCCTCCCGCAAGGGGAGAAGGAAAAACATGTGGTCCCGGAGTTCGCGGCAGGGCCGGAACTTACCAGACCACCTCAGCCATCGTGCAGTTCAAGCCCGAGCCAATACCCATCAGCGCGACACGGTCGCCCTTCTTGAGCTTGCCCAGCTGACGCAGCTTGCTCAGCACGATCGGCACCGAAGCCGGGCCGATGTTGCCGTGCTCACCAAAGATGGTCATCACCTTCTTCGGGTCGATGCCGAAGGCCTTGATGAAGGCATTGGTGTGCGGCTGGCTGACCTGGTGGATCACGAACTGGTCGATCTCCTCCACCGCCCAGCCCAGCGCCACGCGCGTGGCCTCGAAAGTCTTGGTGGCCAGTTTGATGCCTTCGATCAGCAGCATGCGGGTGTCGGTGACCATGCGGTCCAGGTTGCCCACGCACAGCTTGTTCCACTGGTTGGCTGCTCGGGTCACACCGCCCTTGTAGCGCGGGGCGTCCGGCACCAGCTCCGAGCGCGCCATCACCATTGCTGCCGCACCGGAACCGGTGGTCAGCGCAGCGACTTCGTCACGCATCTGCTGGGCGGTGATGTCCGGGGACATCATGCGTTCCAGGGTCTTTTCATAGACCAGGTTGGAGGTTTCGCCGTCGACGATCAACGCATAGTCGATGTCGCCGCGCTCCAACATCAGCGCCGCCATGTCCATGCCATTGATGAAGGCAAGGCAGGCGTTGGCGATGTCGAAGGTGACGCACTCTTCGCCGATGCCCAGGTTGCCGGACACGATGGAAGCGGTGGACGGCTCCAGGTAATCACGGCTGACCGAGGTATTGATCAGCAGGCCAACCTTGTCGGCAGTGATGCCGGCATCTTCCAGTGCCTTGCGGCCGGCCATGGTGGCGGCGTCCGAGGCCTGTGTACCCTGGTCCCAAAGGCGGCGCGCATGAATGCCGGCGATGTCGCCAAGCACGTCGGCACGAATGCCCAGGCGTTCCAGCGTGGGCTGGAGCCGCTCGTTGATTTCCTTTGAGGTCAGCGTATGCGGCGCATCAATATGCGCCAGTCCCGCGATCGAGACGTTTTGAAAAGGCATCAGAAAGCGCCAAGACTCAGGCGAAGGGGTCGCCATTCTAGCGCCTGCGCCTTTTTACCGCATCTTTACAAATCGGCGGCCCGGCGTATGGAGCCGCCGGGGCCGTAAGACAGCCTGAAACTCAGCGCGGCGGGCACTGGAAGGCGGCAAAGCGCTGGCTGCCATCAGCCGGCAGTCCTGCAGCCTGCACCGCATTGGCGCCGGCACTGGGGGCTTCGTTGCGGGCCAAGGTTTCCAATTCTTCCTGCACGCGCAGCGGGTTGCGGTTGTAGAAGCCGACCTTGCTCTTTACCGACACCACGATCTCGCCCTTGGTCACGCAACCCGGTGCCACCGGACCGGCTGGCAATACGCGCACGGTTTTGCCGCTGGATTCAATCGGCACCCAGGTGCAGGCGGCGGTGCTGGCGATCAGGGCGGACAAAAGCAGGACGCGCATGGACTATTCCTTGTGAAGATCAGCAGGGATTGTGCCGGGAATGGATGAACAGGTGGTGATCCCTGTGATTTGTTGCGGCAATGTAGTGCCGAGCCATGCTCGGCAAGGGGCTTTACAAGCGGAAGCTGCCCTCACCCCAACCCCCGCTCCACGCCCCGGCCCTTGCGCTAGCGCAAGGGCGTTCGATGGGCAGCGAACCGTTGGTTCGCAAGCTGCCCCTCTCACCCCACATGCGGGAGAGGGGCTCAAGACAAAAACTACCCCTCCCCAGCCCTCCCCTTCGCTGCGCGAAAGGGAGGGGGCGCAAGCGTAGTGCCGAGCCATGCTCGGCAGGGGCTTTACCAGCCAAAGCTAAAAGCTGCCCTCACCCCAGCCCCTCTCCCGTAAACGGGAGAGGGGCTCAAGAAGCCTTCGTTTCGCCCACCGTAGTGCCGAGCCATGCTCGGCAGGGGCTTTACCGGCCAAAGCTAAAAGCTGCCCTCACCCCAACCCCCGCTCCGCGCCCCGGCCCTTGCGCTGACGCAAGGGCGTTCGATGGGCAGCGAACCGTTGGTTCGCAAGCTGCCCCTCTCACCCCGTATACGGGAGAGGGGCTTAGGCGAAAGCGGCGGGCTGCGCCCTGCCGCTTACTTCTTCTCCACCGGCTTGCCGTCGGCGTCGATCACCGTCACTTCGCCCAGCTTCAGGGCTCGTACCGGGGCTTCGGTCTGCTTCAGGTCGCCCACTACCACCCAGGTCAGCTTGGACGGATCCAGGGTCTTGGCTGCCTCGGCAACCTGCGCCGGGGTCATCGCTTCGATCTCGGCCTTGCGCTTGAACACGTAGTCGTCCGGACGGCCGTAACGCACGATGCCACCGATGGTGCTCATCACCGCCGATGCGGTTTCATAGGCACCTGGCAGGCTCAGCGTCTGGATGTTGCGGATGCGGTTGACCTCCGCCTCGGTCGGCGGACGCTGGCCGCTGGCGAACTGGCTGATTTCGGCGTTCATTTCCTTCATCGCCTCACCGGTCTTGTCGATCTGCACCGGTGCAACCGCCATCCACGGACGCTGGCCCAGTGCATTGGAGGCCGACGAACGCGCGCCGTAGGACCAATGCTTGTCCTCACGCAGGTTCATGTTCAGACGCGAGGTGAAGTCACCACCCAGCACGCCATTGGCGATGTCGAAGCGGGTGGTGCCCGAATCCATCGTCGAGGGCGCCACTTGACCTGCGAACAGGTTGGCCTGCACCGCGCCCGGCTGGTCGATCAGGAACACGCGCGATGCCTGCGGGCGGTCCACATTGGTCAGGGCCTCAACCTTCGGCCGTGCACCCTCGCCCTTCCAGTCACCAAAGCTGCGCTCCAGCAGCGGCACGAGGTCCTTCAAGGTGGTGTCGCCGACCACGATCAGGGTGGCGCCTTCCGGACGAATCCACTGCTTGTGGAAGGAGGTCAGGTCGTCGCGGGTCAGCGACTGGATTGCCGCTTCATTACCGCTGCCGGTGAACGGAATCGCATACGGGTGGCCAGCGCCGTACAGCAGCGGCGGCAGCACGCGCATCGCCACCGCGTTCGGCTGCGCCTTCTCCTGCTGGATGCCAGCAATCCAGGTGGCCTTGATGCGGTCGATCTCGCTCTGTTCGAAGCGCGGTGCACGCACCACGTCTGCGTACAGCGCCAGCGACGGCGCCAGGTTTTCCTTCAGTGCCGACAGGTACACGCTGGAACCATCCAGCGAAGCACCGGCGTTGACACTGGCACCCAGGCTTTCCACCGCATCGGCGAACGCCAGCGAGCCAAGCTGGCCAGCGCCTTCGTCCAGCATGCCCATGGTGAAGTTGGCGGTGCCCGGCTTGCGGCCACGGTCGGCGGTGAAGCCACCCGGGAACTCATAGCTGAACTGCACCACCGGAACATCATGGCGCTCGGCCAGCACCACCTGGGTGCCGTTCTTCAGCGTGGCGCGCTGCAGCTGCGGGAACTTCAGTTCCGGGAAGCTGGTGGTCTTGGGCACGCCGGCGCTGCGGTCGACCTGGCTCGGCAGGGTTTTGTACTTGCTGTCCACGGCCGGCACGTTGAACGGCGCCGGCTTGACCGATGGCAGCTCGGCCAAGGCAACGCGCTCGCCCGGCTCGACCACCAGGGTGTGGTCGCCCACGCCCAGCCACTTGGCACCGGCTGCCTTCACGTCTGCAGCAGAAGCGGCGTCCACATTGGCCAGCGAGGTGCGGAAGCAACCCGGGTTGCCTTCGTAGACGGCGCACTGTGCGAGCGCATCGGCCTTGCCACCGAAGCCACCAATACGTTCGATGCCACGCACGAAGCCGGCACGTGACTGCACCTTGGCGCGCTCCAGCTCATCGGCGGTCGGGCCTTCGGCGATCAGACGCTTCAGCTCTTCGTCGATGGCCTTTTCAACCTTGGCCGGGTCCACACCCTGCTTGACCGTCGCCATGATCAGGAAGTTGGAACCGAGCTGCGAGGCATCGGTCATCGCGCTGATGTTGTCGACCAGCTTGTCCTTGTGCAGCAGGCGCTGGTCCAGACGCGAGGACTTGGCGCCGCCCAGCACGTAGGAGAACAGGTCGAGCTGATCGATATCGGTGGTGCCAACCTGGGCCACGTTCCAGGCACGGTAGATACGCGCCTGCGGCACCTTGTCGGTCATCACTTCGCGGGTGGTAGCAGGGCGCTGCGCAACGTTCACCGCCGGCTGCGCCATGGTCGGGCCGGCCGGAATGTCGCCGAAGAACTTGGCGGCCTTTTCCTTGGCGGTGGCCACGTCGATATCACCGGCCAGCACCAGCACCGCATTGTTCGGGCCGTACCAGGTGTGGAACCAGGTTTTGACGTCGTCCAACGAGGCAGCGTTGAGGTCGTTCATCGAGCCGATCACGCCGTGGTGGTACGGGTGACCTGCCGGGTACATGGCGCGGGTCAGCTTGTCCCATACCTGGCCATAAGGCTGGTTCTCGCCTTGACGCTTTTCGTTCTGCACCACACCGCGCTGCTCATCCAGGGCGGCCTGATCGATGGCGCCGACCAGATGCCCCATGCGGTCCGACTCCATCCACAGCGCCATGTCCAACGCGGTGGTCGGCACGTTCTGGAAGTAATTGGTGCGGTCGGTATTGGTGGTGCCGTTCTGGTCGGTGGCGCCGACCTGCTTGAAGGGTTCGAAGAACTCGCCGTCGTGGTTTTCGCTGCGCTGGAACATCAAGTGTTCGAACAGATGCGCGAAGCCGGTGCGGCCGGCCGGTTCGTCCTTGGCACCAACGTGGTACCAGATGTTCACCGCGACGATCGGCGCCTTGCGATCGGTGTGAACCACCACGCGCAGGCCATTGGGCAGGGTGAACTCTTCATACGGAATGTCCACCGACGCAGCGGCGGCAGCCGGCTTGGCCTCCGCAACCAGCGGCACGCCAACAAATCCGCCGAGGGCGGCACTCAGGGCCAGGGTCAACAAGGCGGTACGGGGCATAGCTGCGTTCATTCCATTTCCCTTGGGTATGAAGGTGAACGCTGATCCTAACCGGGCGCCGTCACATCGGCATACGCCATGCGTCATGGGTACCGAAGCAGCTGTACCGGTGTCCGTCCGGTCACTGCGGGCGCGGCAGGTGTCCGGACAGCGGACACTTTCCATAAACAACAACTCTTTATTTATCAATCAGATGCGATTGGCACGCATCCTGCTGCCTATTACTCGCAGCCAGATCAATTCAGACGATAAATGACTGGTTGCTGAACAAATCAAAAAAAGCAAAGAAAGTTCTTGCACTACGAAATTCACTGTACTACCTTACTACCACACCACTGACCACACACACCAAACAGGTCCCGCCATGAACGCAAAGTCTCTCGCCCTTGCCATCGCCCTCGTCGCCAGCACCGGCTTTGTTTCTTCGGTCCAGGCTTCGGATATCGTCACCTTGGACACCGTGCAGGTTCGTCCTTCCGCTGACCAGCTGGTGCAGGCCCAGCACGAAGCCAACAGCAACATCCCGACCCTGGCTGCCGTGCAGGTCCGCCCGACCGTCGGCCAGATCGTCGAGCTGATGGCCGAACAGACCGCCAGCCAGCTGGCCTCCGCCAGCCCGGTCGCCATCGGCACCCGTGCCGGCAATTGGATGGTCTCGCTGCCGGCCATCACCGTCCGCCCGGACGTGGAGCTGGTGCAGTCCATGGCTGCAGAAGCTGCTGCTGAAGCCATCGGCAAGGTCGTCGCACAGGGCATGGTTTCCAACTAAGCCAGCCATGACGCGACACCCGGCGTAAACTGCGCCGATGACTTCTGCCCCTGTTTTCGATGTAGTGCTTTACCAGCCCGAGATCCCGCCGAACACCGGCAATGTGATCCGGCTCTGCGCCAACACCGGCGCGCGGCTGCACCTGATCGAGCCCTTGGGTTTCGACCTCAGTGACAAGCAGCTAAAGCGCGCCGGCCTGGACTATCACGAGTACGCACAGATGCAGGTCCATCCGGACCTGGAAACCGCCTTGGCGCGCATCGCCCCAAAGCGTTTGTTTGCATTGAGTACCCGCTCCAGCGTCCGCTATGACAGCGTGCAGTTCGCCGATGGCGATGCCTTCCTGTTCGGCCCGGAAACCC
This sequence comes from Stenotrophomonas sp. STEN035, assembly GCF_056759935.1. Classification (NCBI taxonomy): domain Bacteria; kingdom Pseudomonadati; phylum Pseudomonadota; class Gammaproteobacteria; order Lysobacterales; family Lysobacteraceae; genus Stenotrophomonas; species Stenotrophomonas sp. STEN035. The sequence continues at coordinate 75,447 of NZ_JBRRDY010000011.1, read as the reverse complement.
GCGGCCTGCCGCAGGACCTGCTTGATTCCCTGCCGGATGGCCATCGTCTGCGCCTGCCGATGCAGCCCAACAACCGCAGCCTGAACCTGTCCAACTCGGTCGCAGTTGTGGTGTATGAGGCGTGGCGGCAGCAGGGTTTTCCTGGCGGGGCGTGAGTTGCGCCAGCTGGGTTTAGTTTTTTTGTGGGAGCGGCGTAAGCCGCGAAGCTGGCAATGCGTCGGCTGACGATTGATCGCCAAGAGCACCCCTCCCCAGCCCTCCCCTTGGCTGCGCCAAAGGGAGGGAGCGGAGCGGGTCGCTGCGATCTGACAGATTGCAGGCATGCACCCCCTCCCTTTGGCGCAGCCAAGGGGAGGGTTGGGGAGGGGTAACGCTTCTAGCTTCTAGCTTCTAGCTTCTAGCTTCTAGCTTCTAGCTCTTAGCTTCCGCAGCAACCCCAACCACACCCAACTCCCGCAACACCCGCAGCCGCTCACCATCGAGGGCAAGCACCTCCCCCAACACCTCAGCCGTGTGCTGCCCCAACACCGGCGCAGCCTGCTCATAACGCAACGGCGTTGCCGAGAACTTCAGCGGATTACGCACCATCGCCACGCTACCACCACCGGCATGTGGCAGTTCAATCCGCAAACCACGCGCCTTCACCTGCGGATCGGCAAACACCTGATCAATCCGGTTGACCGGATTGGCCGGCACCACCGCTTTCTCCAGCGCCGCCAACCATTCAGCTGCCGGCCGCGTACTCAGCACCTGCTGCAGATGCGGGACCAACAGTTCGCGGTTCGCAACCCGTGCGTTGTTGCTGGCATAGCGCGGATCGCGCGCAAGCTCGGACTCGCCAATTACTTCGCACAGACGTGCGAACTGGCCGTCGTTGCCCACTGCAAGCATGAAATAGCCATCGGCCGCCGGCATCACCTGGTACGGCACGATGTTCGGATGCGCCGTGCCCTGCCGGGTTGGCACCACGCCGCCAATCAGATAATTGGAGGCTTGGTTGGCCAGCCATGCGACCTGAGTATCCAGCAGCGCCAGATCGATCTGCTGACCAACGCCGGTGCGTTCGGCATGGCGCAACGCGGCCAGGATCGCCGTCGCCGCATACATGCCGGTCATCAGATCGGTCGCCGCCACACCTACTTTCTGCGGGCCAGCACCGGGCGCACCATCCGGTTCGCCGGTGACGCTCATCAAGCCGCCGATGGCCTGGATCGCCGCATCGTAGCCGGCGCGCTGCGCATACGGACCATCCTGGCCGTAGCCGGTGATCGAGCAATACACCAGCTTCGGGTTGATGGCCTGCAGGCTGGTGAAATCCAGCCCGTACTTCTTCAGGCCGCCGACCTTGTAGTTCTCCACCAGCACGTCGCAATGCATGACCAGCTCGCGCAGCAGCGCCTGCCCTTCCCCGGTGGTGAAATCAATCGCCACCGAGCGCTTGCCGCGGTTGGCGCACAGGTAGTACGCGGACTCGCTGCTGTCATTGCCGTCGGCGTCCTGTAGGTAGGGCGGGCCCCAACTGCGGGTGTCGTCACCCACGCCAGGGCGCTCGACCTTGATGACATCGGCGCCGAAATCGGCCAGCACCTGGGTGGCCCAGGGGCCGGCAAGGACGCGCGACAGGTCGAGAACGCGAACGCCGTCGAGCAGATTCATTTCGGCCACCAGGTTTTGCAGGCTTCGGGCAGCGCGGGCTGCCAGCCAATGGCGTGCTGGAAAGCCTCCGCCAGTGCAATCAGCGTAAGTTCGTCGCCGATATTGCCGATCAGCTGCATGCCGGCAGGCAACTCGCCCGCCGCTACCGGCAAGGGCACCGACAAAGCAGGATTGCCGGCCAGGTTGGCATAAGCCGTGAGATCGGCCTGGCTGGCCGGCGCCGGGGTACCGAAGGCGAATGCGCGCTGCGGCGCCGTCGGCATCACCAGCACGTCGCAGCGCGCCAGCCACTGTTGCAGCTGCACCTGCCCGCGATCGGCGAGCTGCGAGGCGGCAGCCAGTTCTGCAGCGCTGCGGCCTTCTGCCCAGGACATCAGTTTGACCAACAGCGGTGAGAATTTGCTGCGGTCGCCGGCCCAGGCATCGGCGTGTTCGACCAGCAGTTCGGCTTCGCTCATCAGCAGGCCGGCGCGACGTGCACGTGCCGACGCAAATGCCGGTGCCGGCAGCGGTTTCAGCTGATGGCCCAAGCCGACCAGCACGCGCAGGCCATCCTCGAATGCCGCCTGCACGTCGGGCGCGATATCGGTTGCATCGAACAGATCCACCACGCCAATGCGCAAACCCTCCGCATCCGGCGCTGTGTATTGGATGAAACGCGACTGCGCGCAGCCGGGATCGAAGCCGGACATCAACTGCAGCAATAGACGCAGATCGCGCGCCGAACGCGTCAACGGGCCGATGTGATCCAGCCGCCTGCACAGGGCAACGGAGCCACGCGTGCTGATCGCGCCCCAACTGGGCTTGAGCCCGACCACACCGCAATAGCTGGCCGGAATGCGCACCGAACCCATGGTGTCGGTGCCCAGCGCCGCCGCGCACAAGCCTGCGGCCACCGCCGCACCGCTGCCGCCGCTGGAACCGCCCGGCGTATGCCCATGCCGATGCGGGTTGTGGCAGGCGCCATAGAACGGGTTGTCATTGTCGGCGCCCATCGCCGCTTCGTGCATGTTGAGCTTGCCGACGATCACAGCGCCTGCCGCGCGCAATGCGGCCACGGCCGGATTGTCGGCACTGGCCGGCGCGCTGTGGCGGCGGGTTTCCATGCCGGCGGTGGTGACCAAGCCCGCAACGTCGATATTGTCCTTGACCGCGATCGGCAGGCCTTCCAAAGGCCGCGCCAGGCCGCGCTGGCGGCGTTGCTGGGATTGCGCGGCTGCAGCCAGCGCAGCTTCCGGATCGACGTGGATATAGCTGTTGATCTGCGCCTGGCTGGCGGCGATTGCCGCCAGCTGCTGCTCGATCAGCTCTGTACAGCTGACTTCACCAGCGGCCAGCAAGGCCGCCTGCGCCGTCATATCCAAGCTCAACAACTGCGCATCGGCCTTGCTCACGCGGTTTTCCTCAAGCGAAACGTTTGTCGATCAGTCGCACCGGCTTCTGCCGTACCTCGATACCGGTCAGCGCCGCCAGTTCACCTGGGGCCGCCAGCACGATGCTCATTTCAACACCGAGCCGCTGGCGCAGCAACGCGGCGAACTCCGCGGCCAGCTGTGCGTCGTCCAGTGCACCACGGGTTTCCACGTGCACGGCCAGATCATCGCGGCCACCATCGTCGCGGCTGGCGACGCAGATGAACTCACCGGCGAACGATGCATGTTCTTCCAGCACCGGCGCCATCGCCTGCGGGAACACATTGATGCCGCGGATCTTGACCATGTTGTCGCTGCGGCCGAGGAAGCCCTCGATGCGACGCAGGTTCATGCCCAGCGGTGACGGCGTGGTCAGCACGCGAGTCACGTCGTGGGTGTTGAAGCGGATGATCGGGTAGATGTCGTCCTTGTACAGGCAGGTCACCACCATGTCGCCGGTGCCACCATCGGCCACCAGTTCACCGCTGTCCACGTCGAGGATTTCGACATACTGCGCGTCTTCCATCAGGTACAGACCGTCTTGGTCCGGGCCCTGCCCTGCAATCGCGCCGGTGTCACCCACGCCATACCAGTCATACAGTTCGACGCCACCCCAGGCCGCCGACAACGACTCGCGCGATTCGCGCCCCAAATGACCGCAGATCATCCGCACCGGGATATCCTTGCCCGGCACCAAGCCATTCTCGCGGGCCACGTCGGCCAGCTTCTTGATGTAGTCGGCAAAGCCAACAATCACGTTGGCGCCCATGTTCTTCATCAGCTGCACCTGCTGCGCCGAGCGCATCTCGATGCCGGTGCCGGCCGAACAGAACAGTGCCTGCGTGTAATGCGTCACCGCCTCACGCACATAGTGGCCGCCGTTGATCATGCCGTGGCCATACACCGAGTGCACCACGTCGCCGGGCTGCATGCCCTGCCAGCGGTACAGGCGGGCAAGCAGCAGGCTCTGCACTTCGCGCGAATGCGGCGAGAACACCAGCGGCTGCGGGCGACCGGTGGTGCCGGAGGTGGTGTGGAAGACCAGCGGCTTGTTGCCAGCGTCGGTGCCGTCCTGCCAGCCGTGGAAGTCGCCCAGCGGTGGGTTGGCCTCGACCGAGGCCATGATTTCGTGCTTGCCAAACACCGGCAGTTTGGTGATGTCGTCCAGGCTCTGGATGTCACCCGGGGTGATCCCGGCATTGCCCCACAGGCGCTGATAGAACGGAATCTGCCAGGCGCGGGCTACGCAGCGCAGGAACATCGCATTCTGCTCGGCGCGCAGTTCCTCGCGGCTGATGGTCTTGAACTTGTCGGTGAAGGCCTGGTCCAGCGGGAATTGCTGAAGCAGCTCCTTGACATCGAAGGATTCGAAATAGGTGGCGTAGGTCATGGGGTCTCGACAATCAGCAGGTCGACCAGCTTTCTGACATCGTCGATGTCCTGCAGATGGTCGAAGTGGGAGATCAGGGCAGCACGGTGGCCGGCATCGAAGGGAAGCGCGGCGTGGTCAAGGCAATGGTGGAACTTTTCCAGTTGCTGGGCGCGCGACAGCGGCCGTTGCGGTGAGCCGATGGCGGCATCGCGATGGTTGTGCAGCACGCTGCCGTCACGCAGGGTGACCGTCATCGATTGCGGCACCAGCGCGTTGGGATCGTCGCAGTCGTTCGGCACCAGGCGAACCTGGTTGGCGAACGCGGCCAGCTGCGCATCGGCGAGCTTGTCCGGCGCATAGGCGGACAAGCCGACCTTGCCATCGAGCAGCACGGTACCCAGCAGGAACGGCAGGCACAGCCGGGCGTAACTGGTTTCCATTGCGGGCTGATAGCTGCGGCCAACCAAGCGGCGCACCAGCGGCGGCGCCTGCAGTTCGATGCTGGCGACGTTGTCCAGCTTCAGCCCGTGCTGCTGGCGCAGCTCCATCAGCATGTCCTGCGCGGCATGCGCGGCGCCACCGGTGGGGAACACCTTGTGGCTCACGGAGAGTATCTGCGCTTCGCGCGCGGCCAGTTTCCGCAGCGACGGTCCGACGTCGAATTCGCCCTCGATCAGCGGCAGATAGCCGAAGGGCCCTTCCAGCATCTCGCGCGGCGCCGGGAAGCCATTGCGAGCCAGTTCCCAGCAGCTCAAGGCAGCGCGCGAGTTCAGTGCGACCTGCAAGGCCAGCGTCGGCGAGCCTTCCACATGCGCCTGCATGGTGCCGGACAGGTGGCTATAGGTCAGGCCGAGCGCGCGGCGAAGCAGTTCCTCGTCCGCACCATGCAGGTGGGCGATGCCAGCTGCTGCACCGAGTGCACCGCACATCGATGGCCGGAAGAAGCGCATAGCCGCGCGGCCGCTGATGCCAATCAGTGTTGCCACATCAACGGCAACATTGAGCGCGGTGATCAGGGCTTTGCCATCTACCGGAACACCATCGACGTTTGCCCGTTGCTCGGCAGCGGCAATCAAGGCCGATTGAATAACCGCCAATGGATGCACCACTGCCGGCATATGTACGCAATCAAATTCCTGGCTGTGGATCTGGTAGCCGTTGACCATCGCCGCACTGGCTGCAGGCAACGTTTCGCCGGTCACCCAGACCCGCGCGGCATTGCCCACACCATAGCTGGCGGCACTGCGGTGCACCGTCTGAGTCAGCGGCACCTGCGGACCGGAACCGGAAAGCCCCACGGCCGCCGAATCCATCACGAACACCTTCGTGGCCTCGATCGCCTCGGCGGAAAGGTCTTCAAAACGCAGCGTGCTTGCATGCTGCAACAGCGCTTCAGTCAATCGCATCAGGCCACCCGCGCCAACATGGCGTTCAAGGCGTCCAGACTGCCGCCATTGGCCAGCGCCTGCACCTGCCCAAAGAGGGGTTGCGCCAAGCCTGCGGATACGCCACCCCATTGCGCCAACGCAAGCGCCTTGGCCAGCACATCGTCGGCCGACATCGGGCATTCCGGGTCGCCCCAGGCATCGATGCGCTCGGCCTGCATGCTGCGGCCATCGGCCAACCACAGCTGCACGCTGGCGCCGTAGTGCGTTGGGAAACGCTGGCTGCAGGCTGCATCTTCGATCAGTTTGATGCGTTGCCGCCACGGCGCCAGCTCGGCATCGCTGCAGGCTTCGGCGGTGTAATGCTCAAGTTGCGGCCGGCCATTGACCAGGATCGAGGCCAGCGCGTGCTGCAGGCTGAATTTGGCCTCCAGCTCGGTCTGTGGCTGGGCGCGGTCGCAGAAGCGCAAGGCCTCGGCATAGGTGCGTACTTCGATGCGTTCAATCTGCGCGGCGTCAGTGGAATCGAGCTGCGCCAACGCTTCCAGCATCGCATCGATGGCCGGATGCGCATGCCGACACGCCGGCCACGGCTTCAGGCTGGTGCTGTGGATCAGCCAGTCCTCTTCGTCGGCAACCACCAGTTCCGGCACGGCATCCGGCGCGGTGGCGGCAAACAGACCCTGCTCACCTTCCAGTATCCTGCGCGGCCCACGCATGCCCGCCAGCGCCAACTGCGCCGCCAGCCAGCCACTGCGTGCGGCTTCAGCGTTATGCAATGACTTGGTCGGCACCGGCTCGTGGCGCATCTGCCACAGCCCGCCAGTACGGCTGCCGGCATTGCCCAGCGCATCAGCCACCGATTCGGCCGGCAGGCGCAGCACCGCTGCAGCCGCAGCGGCAGCGCCAAACGCGCCAGCGGTCGAAGTGGGATGCCAGTAGCGGTAATGCGCCTTGCCCAGCGCCCGGCCGACACAGATGGTAGCTTCGTAGCCGCGTACGATCGCGTCGAGCAGCGCCGTCGCATCCGCGCCTTCAGCCTGTGCCGCAGCCAGCGCGACCGGGATGACTACCGGGCCGGGATGCAGGATGGCAGCGCGGTGCACATCGTCCATTTCAAGCACATTGCCGAGCGCGGCATTGAGCAGCAAGGCATCGGCGGCACTGCGCCGGCCAGCACCCAGGGCGACCACATTGCCACTGGCCTGTGCCTGCACCACCGCGCGCAGCTGGTTGGCAATCGGGTAGCGCAAGGCCGCCAAAGCGCAACCCAGCCAATCCACCAACAGCAACGCGGCGCGGTGCCGGGCGGCGGTATCGACTGGCCGTTGCAGGCGCTGGGCGAGCTGTTCGGTAAGGCTGGCAGCAGGCGTGGTCATCGCGCGATGAGGTCTCGGTGCAGGCCCGCAACAGCGGGTTCGGGTGGTGGGAACGGCAAACGCGTAAAAAGAGCATAACCGAGTTTGTCCGGACATATCATATGATCCGTCTCCCGAACGCCGCAATCAGCCCCATGCCCCGAATTCTGGATGCCGACACTTTCTTCGATTACCTCGCGCAGGGACCCGAGGTCTACGCGCCCGGCTGTGCCGGCCATTCACTGCTGTTCGAACACTGGCTGCGCAGCGGCGCCGAGCGCTGCGGCGGGCTGCGCTTCACCGGCGTGCACATCCCCACCGTCAACACCTTCGATTTTGCCGGACTGCACCCGCAGGCCCGCCAGCGCACGATCTTCCTGAGCGGCGATCTGCGCAGTTCGTGGCTGGATGGCCGCGTCGACTACCTGCCGATGACCTATACCGCCACCTGGCGCTGGCTGCGCGAGAGCGTGGCGTTCGACACCGTGCTGGTGCAGGTGGCACCGCCGGACGAGGACGGCAACTGCTCGCTGGGCATTGCCTGTGACTTCACTCCGGCAGCCTGGCCGCGCGCGACCCGCATCCTGGCGCATATCAACCCGCGCATGCCGCGCACGCGCGGGCCATCCATTCCCTTGTCGCGTATCACCGCCGCCATCGAGCAGGATGCGCCGCTGCTGGCTATTCCCGATCCGCCTGCCGATGCCGCAATGGATTCGGTTGCGGCACAGGTCGCTACCCTGGTGGAGGATGGCGCGACACTGCAGCTTGGCCTGGGCCGCCTGCAATCGGCGGTGCTGCGCGCGGTGCGCGAGCGGCGCAATCTGCGCATCCACAGCGGCATGGTTTCCGATGGCCTGCTTGGCCTGCTCGAATCCGGCGCGCTGTCGGCAGCACCGGATGCTGTGGTGGCCGGCGTCGCGCTGGGTACACAGGCGCTGTACGACATCGCCCCGCGCAGCATCAGCTTCCGCGAAGTTGGCCACACCCACGACCACAACGTACTGGGCGGTATCCCGCGCCTGACCGCCATCAACAGCGCGTTGTCGGTGGACCTGCTGGGCCAGGTGAACGGCGAGTTCCTGTCTGGACGCCAACTGAGTGGTGTCGGCGGCCTGCCTGATTTCCTGCAAGGCGCTCGCCAATCGACCGCTGGTCGCGGCATCATTGCACTCCCTGCCAGTACCCCCAAGGGCGAAAGCAGGATCGTGCCGATGCTAGCCGCCGGTCCCGTAAGCCTCACCCGCGTAGATGCCGACTGCATCGTCAGCGAACATGGCGTAGCCGATCTACGCCATCTCGACGTCCATGCACGGGCCCAGGCCCTGATCGCCATCGCCGCACCCGAACACCGTGAACCCCTGCAGCGCAGCTGGCAGGAACTCTCGCTCAGACTTTGAACAAGGATCTGTACATATGACTGGTACGCGACGCAGCAAGCCCCGCTATGCCGAACTGGGCGACTTATTGCAGGCGGCAATCGAAAAGGGCGAGTACGCCGTTGGTACCTTGCTACCCACCGAGCTGGAGCTGTGCGAACGCTTCAGCGTCAGCCGCCACACCGCACGCGCGGCCTTGGCGCAGTTGATCAGCGCCGGCCTGGTGCAGCGCCGGCCCGGCGCTGGCACACGGGTGATCGCACAGAACTCGGCAATGCGTTACGAACACGAGATCGACACTGTCGACCTGCTGATGCAATACGGCAACAGCACCCGCCTGCAGGTGCTGGAGGCCGAGCGCAGGCTGGCCGACCCGCTGATGGCACAGCGCCTGGATATCCACGAAGGCAAGGAATACCTGCGCCTGCACTGCCTGCGCCTGGAAGAACAGAGCCGCGAACCGATCGCCGTCACCGAGATGCTGATCCCGGTGCGCACCGGTGTGCCGACCGAGAAGCTGCTGGAAGTGGCCGGCGCCGCGCGTGCGCTGGCCAAGTTCCTCGACCCGACCAAGCTGTCGCGGGTGGAGCAGGTATTCGACGCGGCCTCGTTCGAAGCGGCCGATGCCAAACTGCTGGACATCAAGAAGAGCGAGCCGGCAATGCGCGTGCAGCGCCGTTACCGTGATGCCAACGGTCGTCTGCTGCTGGTCGCGACCAGCCTGCATCCGCCGGGCCGGTTTGCGTACTCGATGGTGCTTTCGCGCAATCACCGCTGATCGAAGCCAACCACGTTTGCGCCACCCGAGACCCGATGTCAGATCCCTGTCATCGGGTTTCTTATATGCGAGGCCGCCAAAGAGGCAGCCCAGGTAAGCGCAGCGCACCCGGGGCATTTGGCGGCAGGCAGCAGGCGGCAACATCACCGACACCGATTCCCCGGGTGCGCTGCGCTTACCCGGGCTACACCGGCCGAGCAAAGCAGTCCCCTTCGGCAGCGGTCCAAGCCTCGCCTACTGAGCTGCCAATGCCCGCAATTCACAGCGGCGGCTTGACACCCCGCAGCCAAGAACTGACGCTTACGCCATGAGTATCGACCTTACCCCCCTTGATCTTCGAGAGCTCAACACTCTCATCCGCGCCGCACAGGACAGGCACAAAGCGCTCACCCAACGTCAACCTGCGGAAAAGGTCAGGCGCAAACTCACCGCATTGGCCAAGCAGACCGGCTATACGATCGAGGAACTGTTTGGCCCCGGCGCAGATGCCGTCGCAGCCAAGAGCAAGCCTGCCCGGCGCAAGGGGCCGAAGGTAAAACCGAAGTACCGCGACCCGGAAAACCGTTGGAACACCTGGACCGGGCGCGGCAAGATGCCGCTCTGGCTGGCCTCCAAGATCCGTTTCGGTCAGACCGCCACTGATTTCCTGATCCCCGGCGTGGCCAAACTCACCCCCTCGGAAAAGGTGCTCACCGGCAAGCGCAAGGTGTTCAAGGCGGGCTGAAAGCAGCGGACCAGCGATTGATGTCGCTCTTGTAGGAGCGCCGTCAGCCGCGAAGCTGGTGGAGATTGAACTGTAGGGTTGCGAGCGACGCAGCGGCTGCTGGTTTATCTGCTTCGCGGCTTACGCCGCTCCTACAACCGCAGCGCCGCTTCTGCGGCAATGCTTGTAACGCTCCTGCCGAGCATGGCTCGGCACTACAGGCTTACGCCTCTCCTGCAAATGGCTGGCGATGCACGGCTCTTGCCCCCTCCCTTTGCCGCGGGCAAGGGGAGGGCTGGGGAGGGGTGCAGTGCGCTGTTGATTTGCGGTTGATGCATCGGTTGTTTCGCGGCTTACGCCGCTCCTACGGCATTGCTTGTAAGGCCCCTGCCGAGCATGGCTCGGCACTACGCCTTTGCCCCTCTCCCGCGAGCGGGAGAGGGGTTGGGGTGAGGGCAGCCTTTCCCTGGCAATGCCTCTGCCGAGCGTGGCTCGGCACTACAGTTGCAGCATTGCCTGTAAGGCCCCTGCCGAGCATGGCTCGGCACTACAGGTTCACGCCGCTCCTGCAAACGCGCTGGGGGCGTCGACCAGCTGGTTGATTCGGCGCAAGGCGCTTTGCAGTTGGCGTCTATTGCCTGCCTGCCCCAATGACAGCCTGAAGCCGCGGCTGCGTTGTGCGCCGTCCGGCCTGAAGGCCGAAGAAGGCGATATAGCCAAACCCTGCAGTTGAGCGGCGCGCACAAACCCTGCATCGGTCCAAGGTTCGGGCACGCTGCACCAGGCGTGCAATCCAGCCGTCTGCACTTTCAATGCAGGCACCAGTAGATGTGCAGCCAGCGCGGTGCGCTCGCGTGCTTCTGCCAACACCTGATTCAACAATGCAGTCGCCGAACCATCCAGCAGCAGTTGGCTCACCAGCGCCATCACCAGCGGGTGGCCCATCAGACAGATCGAGCGCAACGCCGTCGCCAGCGCTTCGGCATGCTGCTCCGAAGGACATCGCACGAATGCCGTGCGCAAACCGGGGCTGATCGCCTTCGACAAGGTTGATACGTAATACACATGCGCCGGTGCCAACGCCGCAATCGGCGCTGGCTTTTCAACAGCATGATGCCAATACGGATCGTCCTCGATCGCCAGCAGATCCAATCGCTGCAGCACACGCGCCAACTCAACCCGACGCGGCGACGGAATTGTCAGCGCCGTCGGGTTATTGCAGGTGGGATTGAGGTAAACCACGCGTGCCCCACTCTGCCGCGAGGCACGCTCAAGCGCGTCCGGGCACATCCCTTCCGCATCGCCATCGACCGGCAGCAAGCGTCGTCCCAATGATCGTGCCGCCTGCAGAAGCCCCGGATACACAAGGTGATCGCAAAGAATCACCTCGCCTTCCTGGGTCTGGCTGATCAGGATCGAGGCCAGCGCCGACTGTGCACCTTCGGCAACCACCAGACCTGCATCGGCAATATCGCCCAGCATCGGCTGCAGCCAGCTGATCGCCGCATGCCGGTCGGTCGGGCTGCCACCGGCGAGGTGATACGTCATCAGGTTGGGCGCATTGCTGCGTGCAAGCACGGCGGCTGCACCGCGGCGCAAGGCATCGTTCAAAGCCAAGGCATCCGGCACCGGCGGCACGTTCATGCTCAGGTCCACCGGTTGGCCGAAGGCTGCTTTCGGCGGTGCGATGAAGCTGCCCTGCGGTCCGCGCGCTTCGATCAGTCCGCGTCTGCGTGCTTCATCGAAGGCGCGCGTAACAGTAGTCAGGTCGATGCCGAGCTGCTTGGCCAATGCGCGCTGCGATGGCAGGCGATGGCCGGGCACCAGCTCGCCGGTGTTCATGCTGCGCTCGATGCTGTTGACGATGCGCAGGTAGATCGGGCCATTACTGCGCAGCGCGCTGTCCATCCAGTTCATCGCCAAACCCCATGTTTAACGGCAAAAACTGCGACATCCTGTCGCACCATGTATGGACGATGTAGCCACGTATTGTTTACATCAGCGGCGGGTGCCTGCTCACAACCATCGGTCGGTTGGAGCGGGTGCCCGCTGTTTTTTTTGCGCGGACAAAACGTCCACGCATGCTGGCGCGCATGCAGACTCATCAGCAGCGGATCAAGGTTTGCCTTGCCAAGCGCAGTAACAGCCCACCGCCAGCAGTCCACGCGGGCGCACCGTCTGTCCATCGACCAGCTTGTCGAGGATGGGCTCGACAAAACTATTGGCCGAATTGCAGACCATGCCGATGCTGTAGGGGCCTGCGTAGGCCAGATGCCCTGCCCTGTCCCAGATCGCAACCGCAGGGCTGGCCGGGATATGTTCGGCGCCTTCAATCGTCGGCAGTTCCGTCAGACGACCACGCAGATACTCGGGCAGCTCACCTGTCGTGCCCGGGCGGCGCACCGCATAGAAATCAATGTTGGCGCGGCGGTACATGCTGATCAGGTAGCTCAGATGCGCGCCGGTTTCGCGGTTGCAGACCTTGCAGGCCGGGTCCCAGAAATGCACGACGCGGATGCGCCCGTTGGCGCCGGCCAGTTCCGGCGGCAGCTTGAGTTGGGTGTCGTCGAAGACGATGGCCTGCTCGGCGAACGTAGCCTGCTCGCTGAGGCCGAAGTACTGCCACAACGCTATCGCGATACCGGCCATCAGCACACAGCCGGCTGCAATCCACAGCCGCATCCCGCGCCTGCGCGGCGATGCGCCGTTGGGCGGGCTCACGAGGCGGCGTCCGCGCCGAACTTGTGCTCGTACTGTTCCAGCATCTCGGCGCAGGAATCGGCCTGGGCGCGTCGGTAGATCTCGGTGCGCTCCGGTGCGCGGCTGCGTTGCAGGCACTGGTCGATGGCCGCGCGCTCACTGGCCTGCACATCGGCGGTCTGCGGCCGCGAGCAGACATAGACCAGCGACGCCAGCGCCAGCACCACGAAGCCGGCGCAGCCCAGCATCACCAGATGAAACTTCAGCTTGTCCCGACGCACAGCAGCTACCCGCATATCCATACAAGATATGCAATGTATCACTTTTGTATGGATATGACCGGAGGCCGGTTAAACGATCGCCTGCGTCCGCGTCTCAGGCGCAGCCGAGATGACCTCGGTCAGCTTGGTCAAAGCCACCGCCAGGCTGTGCTGGTCCACCGCCCCGCCCAGGGACAGGCGGATGGCATTGCCGGCCTGCTCCTCGATGCTGAAGGCCTCCGAGCTGGCGATGCCCAGGCCCTGCGCCTGCGCGGCCTGGATCAACCGGTACTGGTCCAGCCTTGGCGGCAGCGGCAACCACACATGCAGGCCGGACGGGTGCGCCTGATAGGGCTTGGGCAGGATGCGCGCGGCGATCTGCTGGCGCTGGCGCAGCTCCTGCTGGAAGCGGCGCACCATCTCATCGGCCTGGCCGCTGCGGATCCAATGCGAGGCCACCGCCACCATCGACTGGGTCGGCATCAGCGCGATGGAGCGCAGGGCGTCCAGCAGCGGCTCCATCGGCTCGCCCGGCGGCACCACCAGATAGGCGGTGCGCAGGCCCGGCGCGAGGCACTTGGACAGGGTGGACACGTAATAGACCGGGGCGTCCGGGTGGCTATCCACCGCCAGCGGCGGCGCCGCGTCGGCGGCCAGCAACCAGTACGGATCGTCCTCGACCACCGCCACGCCATGGCGGCGCGCAATCGCCAGGATGGCGGCGCGACGGGCCTGCGACATGGTCGCGGTGGTCGGGTTCTGGATGGTCGGGATCAGGTAGATCAGGCTGAGTTTGCGCTGCTGGCAGGCGGCTTCCAGCGCGTCAGGCAGCATGCCTTCGGCGTCCATGGCGATGGAGACGATGCCCCGCTGCAGCACGCGTGCGGCGGCCAGCAGGCCCGGATAGGTCAGCTGTTCGGCGGCGATCAGGTCACCCGGCTGGGTCTTGGCCAGCACGATGGCGCATAGCGCGGCCTGCGCGCCGGGGCAGATCACCACCCGCTCGGCGGAGACGCTGCCGAGGATCGGCGCCAGCCACTGCACGGCGGCGGCGCGGTCATCGCGGGAGCCGGCGCCGACGTGGTAACTCATCAACTCGCCCTGCCCCAGCTGCTGGCTGAGCTGCTGGAAGCCGCGCTCCATGCTCTGCGCGAACGGGCTGCTGCCCAGCAACGGCGGGATGTTCATGCTCAGGTCCACCGAGGTGGTGCTGTTGCCGGCCGACATGGCGATGAAGGTGCCGCCGGCGCCCTGCGCATCGAGCAGGTCGGACTGGCGCAGCTCGGCGTAGGCGCGGGTGACCGTGGTCAGGTCCACGCCCATCAGCTGGGCCAGGTCGCGCTGCGGCGGCAGGCGATCGCCGGGCTGCAGCACGCCATCGTCCACGGCATCGCGTACCTGCTGGGCGATCTGCAGGTAGAGCGGACCGGCGCCCTCGGCGAAGGGACGGACCCAGGTCCGGTTGGGCTTTTTCAGGCGTCGGCCTGCGGTTGGCTGCTGCATCGGGTGAACCTTCCCTGCTTTGTACGTGCACCAACCCATACAATGATGTATCTTGTATGGACTTGACTGGATCGGCAATCCTTTTGTAGGCACCGCCGTACGGACAGTGTAGCCGCTCCCGGCCCATGCGCCGGGCATCGGCGGTCCCCGCTCAAGAGCTCCTTCAACAGGGTCGACCTTCAATGAATATCTGCTGGAAACGCATCCGCCCAGCGCTGGCCGCTTTGGCATGCGTGGGCCTGTCTGGCTGCAACTGGGTACTACTGGACTCCAAGGGCGACGTGGGCATTGCCCAGCGCGACCTGATCATCATCTGCATCGCGCTGATGCTGATCGTGGTGATACCGGCCATTGTGCTGACCTTCGTCTTTGCCTGGCGCTACCGCTCCGGCAATACCAAGGCCAAGTACATGCCCGATTGGGCGCACTCCACCAAGGTGGAAATCGTGGTCTGGGGCGTGCCCCTGATCATCGTTGCCGTGCTTGCGGTGATCGTGTGGAAATCCACCCACGAGCTTGACCCTTACAAGCCGCTGGATATCCCCGGCGAGCCGCTGCACGTGGAAGTGATCGCCACCGACTGGAAGTGGGTATTCGTCTACCCGGACCTGGGCATCGCCACGGTCAACCAGCTCAACTTCCCGGCCAGGCAGCAGC
This sequence comes from Stenotrophomonas sp. STEN035, assembly GCF_056759935.1. Taxonomy (NCBI): domain Bacteria; kingdom Pseudomonadati; phylum Pseudomonadota; class Gammaproteobacteria; order Lysobacterales; family Lysobacteraceae; genus Stenotrophomonas; species Stenotrophomonas sp. STEN035. Next base: position 60,284 of record NZ_JBRRDY010000011.1, on the reverse strand, counting down.
TGGCCTTCGACATCACCTCCAACTCGACGATGAATACCTTCTTCATCCCACAGCTGGGCGGGCAGATCTATGCGATGGCCGGCATGCGCACGCAGCTGCACCTGGTGGCGAACGAGCAGGGCAAGTTCGACGGCATGTCGGGCAATTACAGCGGCCATGGCTTCTCCAACATGAAGTTCGTCGCCACCGCGATGAGCCAGCCGCAGTTTGATGACTGGGTTGCGCAGGTGCGGCAGTCGCCGGATCAACTGAGCTTCGACGAATTCAAGCGTCTGGCCGCACCCACCCGCAAGGAACCGGTGCGCCACTTCGCCAGCGTCGAGCCGCTGCTGTTCAAGAAGGTCATCGACCAGTTCATCGGTGTGGGTGAGAACACCGCGGCCACGCCCGGCCACAACGCAGAACCCAAGGCCTCCCAGGAGTAATGAGCATGTTCGGTAAGTTGACGTGGGACGCCGTGCCGTTGCACGACCCGATCGTCGTGGTGACATTGTTGGGCATGGTGCTGGGCGGCGTTGCGCTGCTCGGCGCGGTGACCTATTTCAAGCTGTGGGGCGTGCTGTGGCGCGACTGGTTCACCACGGTTGACCACAAGAAGATCGGCATCATGTACATCGTGGTGGCGCTGGTGATGCTGGTGCGCGGCTTTGCCGATGCACTGATGATGCGCGCACAGCTGGCTGCGGCCGGCCCGGGCAGCGATGGCTTCCTGCCACCGGAACACTACGACCAGATTTTCACCGCGCATGGCGTGATCATGATCTTCTTCGTGGCCACACCGTTCGTGGTGGGCCTGATGAACATCGTGGTGCCGCTGCAGATCGGCGCGCGCGACATGGCCTTCCCCTTCCTCAATGCTTTCAGCTTCTGGATTTTCGTAGTCGGCGCTGCGCTGATGATGATCTCGCTGGGCCTTGGCGAATTTGCGATGACCGGCTGGGTGGCGTATCCGCCGTTGTCCGGCATCGAGTTCAGTCCAGGCGTCGGTGTTGATTACTACATCTGGGCGTTGCAGGCCTCCGGTATCGGCACCCTGCTGACCGGCGTCAACCTCTTCATCACCATCCTGCGCATGCGTGCGCCGGGCATGACCTTGATGAAGATGCCGGTGTTCACCTGGACCGTGCTGGTCACCAGCGTGATCATCATCGCCGCGTTCCCGATCCTGACCGTCGCCCTCGGCGCGCTCACCCTGGACCGCTACCTGGACTTCAACTTCTACACCAATGACCTGGGTGGCAACCCGATGATGTACGTCAACCTGGTGTGGGCCTGGGGCCACCCGGAGGTGTACATCCTGGTATTGCCGGCGTTCGGCATCTTTTCCGAGATCACCGCCACGTTCTCGCGCAAGAAACTGTTCGGCTACAAGTCGATGGTGGGTGCAACGCTGGCGATCGGCATCCTGTCGTTCGTGGTGTGGCTGCACCACTTCTTCACCATGGGCTCCGGTGCCAGCGTCAATGCCTTCTTCGGCATCATGACGATGATCATCGCGATTCCGACCGGCGTGAAAATCTTCACCTGGTTGTTCACCATGTACGGCGGCCGCGTCGAGTTCAGCGTGCCGATGCTGTGGACCATCGCCTTCCTGGTCACCTTCACCATCGGCGGCATGACCGGCGTGCTGCTGGCCATCCCGGGCGCGGACTTCCTGCTGCACAACAGCCTGTTCCTGGTGGCCCACTTCCATAACACCATCATCGGTGGCGCGCTGTTCGGCTACCTGGCCGGCTTCGTCTACTGGTTCCCCAAGGTGTTCGGCTTCACCCTCAACGAGCGCCTGGGCAAGTGGTCGTTCGCCTGCTGGATCATCGGTTTCTACCTGGCCTTCATGCCGCTGTACATGCTCGGCTTCATGGGCATGACCCGGCGCATGAACCAGTATGACAACCCGGCGTGGACGCCCTACCTGATTGCCGCCTTCGTCGGCGCACTGTTCGTGCTCGCAGGCATCGTGCTGATGCTGGTGCAGATCTACGTCAGCATCCGCGACCGCAAGCAGAACCAGGACATCACCGGCGACCCGTGGAATGCGCGCACGCTTGAATGGCAGACGCCTTCGCCGCCGCCGTTCTACAACTTCGCCGTGGTGCCCAAGGCCGACACGCTGGACGCCTTCCACGAAGCCAAGAAGCAAGGCCTGCCCAAGCCGCCCAAGCACTACGCGCCGATCCACATGCCGCGTAACACCGGCGTGCCGCTGATCCTCAACATCTGGATCCTGGCGCTGTGCTTCGCCTTGATCTGGCACATCTGGTGGCTGGCCGGTGCGAGCTTCGTGGCGATGATCGTTACCTTGATCGTGCGCTCCTACGACGAGGACGTGGATTACTACGTCAGCGCCGAGGAAGTGGCCGCCATCGAGAACCAACACCAGAACAAGCTCAAGCAGCACAGGGTGATTGCATGAACATCATGTCCAATGTCGCCGTAGACAACGCACAGGCGGCCGAGCACAGCCATGACGACCATGGCCACGACCAGGGCAGCATGAAGGTCTTCGGCATGTGGGTTTACCTCATGTCCGACCTGGTGCTGTTCGGTTCGCTGTTCGCCTCCTACGCGGTGCTCAGCAACGCGTATGCGGGCGGCCCGACCGGTGCCGAGCTGTTCTCGCTGCCGTTCGTGCTGGTGGAGACCTTCCTGCTGCTGGTCTCCAGCATCACCTACGGCCAGGCCGTGCTGGCGATGCACCGCCAGGACAAGCGCGCGGGGCTGACCTGGCTGGGCGTGACCTTCGCACTCGGTGCCGGCTTCATCGGCATGGAAGTGTATGAGTTCAACCACCTCATCCACATTGGCGCCGGCCCCACCACCAGCGCCTACCTGTCCGCGTTCTTCGCACTGGTTGGCACGCACGGCCTGCACGTGGCCAGCGGCCTGATCTGGATGGCGGTGGTGATGCACCAGGTGAAGCGTCGCGGGCTCACCCCGACCAACGTCACCCGCATCTCCTGCCTGAGCCTGTTCTGGCACTTCCTGGACCTGGTCTGGATCTGCGTCTTCACCTTTGTCTATCTGATTGGAGTGTTCTGAACATGTCCGACAACGACACCTCCCGCGCCGGCAGCGGACATGGCTCCACCAAGTCCTACCTGATCGGCTTCGTGATCTGCGCCGTGCTCACCGTCATCCCCTTCATGCTGGTGATGAACCCGACGCTGTCGCGGCCACTGACGATGGCCCTGCTGGTCGGCTTTGCCGTCGTGCAGATCATCGTGCAGCTGGTGTACTTCCTGCACATGAACCGCTCCTCGGAGGGCGGCTGGAACCTGGCCAGTTTTGTTTTCACCCTGGTCATTCTTTTCATCGTGGTAGCGCTCTCCATCTGGATCATCTGGAGCATGCACTTCCACATGATGGTCAACTGACGCACGCCACGGGCCGGCACACACTGCCGGCCCGTCGCGTGCAGTTCGGCTGTCCGTCCTTCATCGACCATAGCCATGTCCCGCACCAACACCCCCGCCACCGGCCTCGCCGCACTGGCCCGCAAACTGCACCTGTCCACCATCGCGATAAGCGCCGCCACCTTGCTGCTGGTCGCCTGCGCCGCAAAGCCCAAGGTGGATTTCTACGGCAAGGACATCGCCTGCGAAGCGCTCGGCCAGCAATGGACAATGCCCGACAGCACAGGCGTAAGCCGCAGCCCGGCCGACCTCAACGGCAAAGTGACCTACCTGTTCTTCGGCTTCACCAGCTGCCCCGACGTCTGTCCCACCACCATGGTGGAGTTGAACCGCGTAAAGCACCTGATGGGCTCGGACGCCGACAAACTGCAGGTGATCTTCGTCACCGTGGACCCGGCCCGCGACACGCCTGCTGTTGCCGAGACTTATGTGAAAGCGTTTGACCCGACTGCGACCGCGCTGGTGGGTGACGATCAGCAGCTGGCAGCGATGGCAGCATCGTTCAAGGCGTTCTATGACCGCGAAGAAGGCAAACACACCGGCGCCTACTCGATGAGCCATACCGCAGGCGGCTATGTCTTCGACCGCGAAGGACGGCTGCGTTTGTTCGCGCCCTACGGCATGCCGGTGGAGCAGTTGTTCTCGGATGTACAGCGACTAACGCTGGAGCCAACAAGGCCGCACGCGACAACCTGTCAGACAACCGGATAGCCCCAACCCCGCATGACCAAAGCCCCTCTCCCTCCGGGAGAGGGGTTGGGGTGAGGGCAGATCGAAGGCAGCAATGCCTCACCTCCAGCACCTCAACCAAACTCAGCAGTAAGACCCAATCAACGTCACCGCTCAACACACCTACCACCAACCTCCCCACCCGCAACAAACGCCCCAACCGCCTCAACAAAACACCCAGGCGCAAAGTAAGACAGCAAATGCGCCCCACCCTCCACCGTGCTAAAGCTCACCTCCCCAGCCTTGCCCAGCACAGCCGCATGCTCCACCGCCCCCGCATACGCCGTATTCGGATCCAAAGTCCCATGCACAACCAAGGTCCTGGGTAACGCACCAGGCGACTTCCCAAACCAAGCATCCTTGGCATAAGCAGGCACAGGCGCCCCCACCAGAAACCCCGGGATCGCGCTGACAAACAAAGCCCCAGCAGCCTCCTGCTCCACCAGCTCGCGGGTAAGCCCCGGCCGCGCATTGTTCTCCGACGCCGAGATCAACATCACCAGCGGCAACGAAGGCTGGTTGTTACCGCCCTGCCCCATCCCGGCCATCGCCGTCTTCAACTCCGCCACCGTCGCCAGCAGCGCGGACGTATCGTCCACCGCCAGCCCATCAACGATGTCCGGAATACGCGCACGCAGCGCCGGGAAGTTCAGCAGCGAGCCCAGCAACCGGCGCAGATCTCCACCCGGCACCTCGTCCTTCCATGGCGCCGTCGGCGCAGCGACCAGCACACGCTGATAGACCGCCACCTTCTGCTCGCCCAGCACCGCACGCCCCACCGCATCAACCAGCGCCGTGCGCCGGCTCAGATCCCACTGCTCGGTGGTCTCCAGCGGCACCAGCCCATCCAGGATCAAACCGTCCAGCGGCATCGGCGCAACCTGCAGCGCACGCAAGGCCAACTGTGTGCCATACGACACCCCGTACAGATAGGTCGGCCCACTGCCGCGATAGCGCGACATCAGCAACGCAAGATCCTGCGCCGCCTCGGTCACCGAGAACGCCTGCGTGCGCGCCGCATCCGCATACATCGCGCCAATGCAGCCACCCCACTCGTCCCCAGCCAGTGCAACACCATCCGCGCTGTCCGCCGCCTCCTGCACCGGGCAGATACGCTCCGACCGGCCCACGCCACGGTGGTCCGGAATCACCAGGTCATAACCGGGAAACGCACGCCGGAAGGTCGCAACCACCGGATACAAGGACGCCCCGGACTCACCAGGCCCACCAGCCAACAACCAAACCTCCCCGCGCCGCTCCGCCGTCTCGGCAGGAAACCACCGCACGAACAGCTTCAGCGAACCATCGCCCGGCGACGCATGCCGCAGCGGAACATGGGTGGTGACACAAAGGCTGCCCTTCAGCGCAGGAGACGCATCCGCATCAGCGCAGGCCACCGGCGCCTCGAAAGCCAGCTCCGCGCGCGCGGGAAGCGCTGCAAACAGTGCAGCCGCAAGAACAACAGATCGGAACATCGACTTTCATCCCCTGATGAGCAGGCGACAGAATGCCAGTGAGTTGGGGTGTCGGGAATGTCCATCGGTAATGGGTGATTGGGGGCTAAGCCCGCCTAAGTGCTGTTTGGTGCCGCCGGGCTCTTACGGGCTTCGGAAACAATGGCGGATTGGACTTCCTTGATCGCACTGAAACTCCCGAGCTCGCTGCTCAATAAGGCCCAGGATTCCTTGGTTCAAGCGATAATCCACGCAAGAGATAGCCAATCGAATCAGCCGGAGAGCAACATGCGGTTTGTTTACCTACTTCTCTGCATCGCAGGCACCGCCCTGCCCCTCGCGCAGTTTGTGCCATGGCTATCCGCCAACGGCCTCAATGTGCCGCTGCTGCTGCAGCATGCGACGTCCAGCAACATTGCAGCATTCGCCTGGGCGGATGTACTGATCTCGGGGCTTGCGACCATTGCGCTTATCTGCGTCGAGGGACGCAAGCTAGAGATGCGTCGTTTGTGGATGCCGCTGTCCAGCATCGTGATTGGTCCGTCCTTGGCACTACCTCTGTTTCTTTATCTCAGGGAGCGGCATCTCGCAGAAAAGAAGGAAGAGGCCAGATAGTGTGCGATAGCCGGGGATCAGGGCTGCAACCACCAACTCAACTCATTGGACTGCTGGGTGAGAACGCAAGTAATTTCGAAAGCACGCGGCAGGCGTCGAGTTCCAAAGCAAGGCAGGAAGCACCCATAGCAGACATCGGTATGTCGGCTGGATGAGGTGGCTTCGCCAAACTTCTCTACTTTTGGATGGCAAAAAAATGGGAGGTGGTCACCTTGCCTTCTTCAAAATCAACTCGTATTGTTGGAAGAGAATGCAATTCGAGTTAAATCTGTTCGGAAAAATACACAGCTCATACCCGCTTTCCTCTAGACCATACATATGACTATTGATGACCACGTGCAGGCGTTCGAGACTCGGCGTCCGATGCAAGCTAGCTTCACTAAGAAGTTGGACTCTCTCGTTCGTGATTTGATGATTGCCGGTGGTCATGGCTTTCATATCATTGAATCTCGTACAAAGGATATCCAGAGTTTTCGCGACAAGGCGTCCCGCTCAACGAAATCATACATAAACCCCTTGGAAGAAATTACGGACCTATCAGGGGTCCGCATAATTTCTTATTATCAAGATGAAGCCGAGCTGGTAGGGAAATTGATCGAGTCAGAGTTCGTAATTGACGTTGATAACTCTGTTGTTCATAGGCCAGAAGGGGCCGAGTTCGGGTATCTATCGAGACACTACGTCGTCAAACTATCGCCCAATCGGGCCACCTTGCCGGAGTGGTTAGCCTTCGCTGGATTGAAAGCGGAAATACAAGTGCGCACGGTATTGCAACATGCATGGGCCGCCGTCTCGCATAAGCTGCAGTACAAGCGCGAGGAAGATGTCCCGGTTCAACTTCGTCGAAAGCTATTCAGATTGTCCGCATTGTTTGAACTTGCTGACGATGAATTCATTTCGCTGAGGGCCACCTCCGGTGAAATTGCAGACTCTATAAAAATGCAGCTCAGCTCAGGAAACACACATCTACAGATCGATTATTTCTCATTGGCTGAACTATTGCGATCTTCGAATGTGGTGGAGGCGATTGAGGTCGAGGCAAAAAAAATTGGGTATAGCTTTGATAGTCCTTTAAAGAGCTACTCTTCTGAAGAGGATGACTATTCCAACTCGGTTTCGGGGCTTGTCAGTCTTTGTTCATTGACAGGGGTTCAAACGATTCAGGCGCTTGCGTCAATATTCGATACTGCGCAACCTTGGATGAGTAAATATCTTAGAGCGCAATTATTAGCGGGAGGTAGAAATCATGGTTGGTACGTAACTACACCATTCATTTGCCAGCTGATACTAATCGGCGCAAAAATCGAGAATATTCGCGAGGAGGATCTATACGGTCTTCAGTGGAGTCAAGAGGTTGCGGACCGAGTAATTCAAGTTGCCCGAAACGAGCAACGTAGTCGGTAATATGGACCTGGAAGGTCTAGATTGTCATTGAACGACTGCTCCTGGCGGAAAGCGGACGTCAGCGGGGCAAGGGATTAGGAAGATTTATCGGGGTATGGAAGCGCGGCTTTTGGCTGTCAAGCTACGGGAGCGCACAATGCTCCAGCTCAATTTGACAGGCTAAAATAATGAGCTACGGCCAAACAGGGGACGTTATTCGTGCACATTTCAAGGTTACAACTCGTCAACTACCGGAATTTTGAATGCGCGAATGTAGTATTCAATAAGGGCGTTAACACGATCATCGGCGAGAATGGATCAGGTAAGACAAACCTGTTCCGGGCGTTGCGTCTTTTGCTAGACGATACGCTGCTGCGCGCGGCATATAGACTCGACGAGAAGGACTTCCACCGGGGCCTTGGCGACTGGCGCGGTCACTGGATAGTCATTAGCCTCGAATTCGATGAGGTATCCCAGGACGAGGCGATTCAATCCCTCTTTCTCCACGGGACCGGTAACATCGCCGACGGCGCGATCGGCAAGGCGACCTACAACCTTATTTTTCGCCCTAAGGTGGCAGTTCGGCGGACCCTGGCCGACCTTGCCGCTGGTGATGCCGTAGGACTCGCCGAGGCACGTTCGAAGGTCACCATTTCGGATTATGAAACGATCTTCACCGGCAAGAGCACCGCAGACTTCCTGGACCCCGAAACCTATAGGCAAATTGTTGGCGACTTCGATGCGGTAATATTTCCCCAAGAACTGACACACCCCTCTATCGGGGGCGTCATCCCGGGCATGCTCTCGATCTCGCGCGAAGTGTGTTTCACCTTCGTGCAAGCACTGCGCGATGTGGTCGCCGACTTCCAGAACAACCGCACAAATCCCCTCCTAACTCTGCTCAAGTGTCGAAGCGGTGAGATCGATCCGCGGAGCTTCGAGCCGATCACCGCGCTTGTCAAAGGCCTCAACGATGCAATCGAGGGCCTACCAGATGTAGTAACCATCCGCACCGATATTCGCGACACCATTACCGATGCGGCAGGCGAGACCTACTCCCCACGTTCACTTTCGATCCGCTCGGATCTGTCCGACGAGGCCGACCGCCTGTTCCAGTCGCTTAAGCTGTTTGTGGGCGAGAACGAAGAAGCATATGAGGGTGCTATTCATGAGTTGAGCTTGGGCGGTGCAAACCTCATCTACCTGACGCTGAAGCTGCTTGAGTTCAAATATCAGAAGCAGAAAGAGTCCTTCGCCAACTTCCTCGTGATCGAGGAGCCAGAGGCGCACATCCACACGCATATCCAGAAAACGCTGTTCGACCGACTGAACTTTGATGACACCCAGATCATCTATTCGACCCATTCGACCCACATATCCGAAGTGAACAACGTCGTGAACATCAACATCCTCGGCCGCCGGGACGGACGATGCGAGGTGTTTCAGCCGTCTACTGGACTTGACCCCGTCCAGATTGGAAATATCCAGCGCTACCTTGATGCGGTCCGCAGCAATCTCCTCTTCGCCAAGAGCGTGGTTCTAGTCGAGGGCGACGCCGAGGAGATCCTCATCCCAATCCTGGTTAAAAAAGTGTTCGGGCTCAGCCTGGACGAGCTGGGGATCAGCTTGATCAACATCCGCAGTACCGGCTTCGAGAACGTTGCGGTGCTTTTCCATAACGAGCGCATCCGCAAGCGCTGCGCGATCATCACCGACCTTGACCGCGCGTTTATCGATACGACCAAGGATATTCTAGACAGTGACGATGAGGCGGCCGCGAAGAAGAAAGCGCTAGGATCACAGATCGCTGGACTCCAGCGCGAAGCAGCACTCAAGGAGTTGTGTGACGGGAATCCCTGGCTGACGGCGCACTTCGCTGACCACACCTTCGAGGTTGATTTCGTCTCCGCCGGCAATGTCGATACTGTCGTTTCGGTGCTGGGCGACGTCTATAAAGATAGCGGCACCATCGCGACGTCTAAGATGGAGCTGGAATCGGGAGATATCACCCGTTTCGGAGCGCGCGTGCTGACGATGGCACGTTACGCCGGAAAGGGGTGGTTCGCCATCATCCTGGGGCGAATGATCACGCCAGAAACTTCCATTCCAGATTACATCCTCGACGCCATCTTCCAAGCGCATTTCCCGATATCCATCCAGACATGGGCGCGTGTGCTGGACTATCGGGTGTCGATCCATGCCGCTTCGCAACTACACTCACCAGGAGACATCGACGCGATGCGCGCGCAAATCAGACGCTACTATCGCGGCGAGATCGACTTTGCAGGTATCCGCGTCGAAATGCGACGGGCATTTCCGGCAGACGGCATCAACACCATTCTGGCGAGCTTCTAGAATGTTTGTCTGGGACAGGAAGGATCTGAACGACGCCCAAGTCGCAGCCATCGAGCATCCAGGCAGCGTATTCCTTGTTGCCTGCCCGGGGAGCGGTAAAACAAGGACACTTACCTACAAGATCGCTCGCCTGTTGTCGGAGCTTAAGTCGGACAAAAAGCGCGTCGTCGCAATCACCTACACGCACCGGGCTGCGGATGAGATTCACGAACGGATCGAACAGCTTGGCGTCGATACGAGACAGCTTTGGATTGGCACGATCCACTCCTTCTGTCTCGAATGGATATTAAAGCCTTACGCAATCTATCACTCGGAGCTCAAGCACGGTTTCCGGGTGATCAATGCCCATGACACCGAACGAATGCACGACGAGCTCTGCCGTTCGGTGCAGGACACTAAGCTCAGCAGCTTCGACTGCTCATATTATTTCACGCCGAACGGCCATGTCCTGACGTGCAATAAGAGCAACAAGCATGAAGCAATTGAGGGAGTGTTACAGGCATATTGGAAGGCGCTTCGCGCTGAGCGACAGGTCGATTTTGAACTGATCCTTTTCTATGCCTATCAACTCATCGAGAGTAATCCATCGATCAGTGTGCTGCTAGGTTCGATCTTCGAGTGCGTGCTCCTCGATGAGTTTCAGGATACGCGGGAAATCCAATATGCGATCCTCGCTTCGATCCTGAAAGCGTCTAAAGGCGACACATCCGCCTTCGTCGTGGGCGATCCTAATCAGGCAATCTATGGCTCGCTTGGCGGCTATGCAATCACGGCGTCTGCCTTTGGGACGCAGTGCGGCATCGCCTTCAAAGAAATGGAGCTATCAGACAATTACCGGTCGTCATCGCGTATTGTGAGCTACTTCGGCAATTACAACGTCTCGCCTTCGAAGATCGAGGCGGTCGGAAAAAACAAGGGCTACGCGAGCGTTGTGTCGTTCGATCACCAGACGCACCGCGATGCGCTAGAGGAAGAGCTTGTAAGACTCATCAAATTCAACGTCGAAACGCTCGGGATCGCCCAGCATGAGGTCTGCATCGTTGCGCCTTGGTGGGTTCATCTCGCGAGCATGACACGCCAGCTGGTCGCAGCGCTTCCGGCGTATTCATTCGATGGCCCGGGCATGGTGCCCTTCGCGCGCGACGTCGATAATTTCTGGTACAAGCTTGCTCGGATTATTCTGACGGAGGCGTCCCCACAGCTCTATGTACGCCGGATGCGATGGGCGGGAGAGGTAGTCGCCGACCTCAACGATGCGGGCGTCGCGGTTCCAGATTTGGACCGCAGGACATTGCTGCGCGCCTGCAACGCTATCACCATCACCATCACTGAGACCGATGGCTTGCTCTTCCTCGCGGCGTTCTTCGAGCAGCTATGTTTGACTTTCGGGATTGATCGCTATGCCTACGCGACACTTCAAGAGCATCACGACGCTTTCTTTGAATGCTCGCAGAGGCGCATCGATAAGCTCATCAAGGAAGGCGTCGAGGAGATTGCTGAATTGGCGATGTTCAGGAAAGTCTTTGCGGACCGGACTGGTGTCACCGTATCGACGATCCACGGGGTCAAGGGCGCCGAATATGACGCGGTGATCGCCTATGGCCTGCTAGAAGGGATGGTTCCCCACTTCAGCGATCCGAACCAGGCCGAGACAGCGAACAAGCTCATGTATGTGGTGTCGTCGCGGGCCAGAAAGAACCTACATCTGATCTCTGAACGGGGCCGCAGTCGAGGCTGGAGCGGAGACTATCAACCAACCGACGTACTCGCTGGATGTGCATTCCGGTACGACCAGTTTTCTTGACGGGAAAGAATCTAGTCACAAATGACCGCTCCTAGCCGCGAGGCGTCATACGACTCATAGCGATCACCTGCTGTCTAAGAACATATGGGCGATTCACAGCCCCAAGCTCGACGGTACCAAGAAGGCTCTGAGATTCCTGCAGAGGGCACGCGACACTGCCACGGAAGCAGCGGCAGCAGGACTTCTCGTCCAAAAAGAAAATTGGATCGAAATTAGATCTACAGACATCTCCAAGCAGCTCAACGACCTTAGGCAGCAGGCGATTGATGCCCTCAACGCAGAACTCCGCAGAAGAGACCTGGAAGAGCTGGATTTCTCGTTGAGGTCTTAGCGCACCTCGCATTGCCTCAGCTGCTTCTACGACTTGGAGTTCCTGGCAGTAGCGTTGGTGCAGGCTGGATGCGAATGGATAATGGAAATCAACGCCACTCCTTTCACAGCCTTGTCAGTCCCGCCCCATAGCCAGTCGCAGATGTTCTGCTTTCTTCCAACCCTGATTAAGCACTCAAATCGTTCTGGGTGTTGAGACAGCCCAACGTCCGCTTCTGGCCGAAAGCGATCGAATGAGTACAAGGAAGCTGCCGCCAAGAGCATCAAGAATAGAGCGAATTTTTGTTCTACTCACCACTACTAGATCACCGCCCACCAAACCGCCTCCGATACTCCCCCGGCGACAACCCCACAATCCGGCTGAACACCTTCCGGAACGAACCCGGGTCGCTGTAACCCACATCCCAGGCAATCCGCTCCAGCGGCACATTGCTGGTCTGTAGCATCTCGCGTGCACGGGCCACGCGTACGCGTTGGCAGTATTCGGTGGCGGTCATGCCGGTGGCTTTCTGGAAGCGGCGCAGGAAGGTGCGCTCTTCCAGCCCTGCGCGTTGTGCGAGTTCGGCGGATGCAACCTGTTTGGCATGGGTGTCGTGCAGCCATTGCTGCACGGCCAGCACCGCGGCGTCGCCGTGCGTCAGGCGTGGCGAGAAACTGCTGTAGTAGCGCTGTTGGCGGCCGGGTGGATCGATCAACAGCGTGCGTGCGACATCCAGCATCACGGCCGCGCCGAGGTAGCAGTCTACCAGCCGCAGGCCGAGGTCAGTCCAGGCCATGGCGCCGCCTGCGCTGAAGATGTCGCCGCCGTCTATGAGCATCTGGTCCACGTCCAGCGCCACGTCCGGAAAGCGTGCGGCGAGCAGTTCGGCGTATTGCCAGTTGGTGGTGATGGTGCGGCCGGCCAGGCGCCCGGTTTCGGCCAGCAGAAACGCGCCGGCGCAGACCGATGCGAGCGTGGTGCCGTCGTCGTGCAGTGCGCGCAGCCAGTCCAGGTAGGGCGCGGCGGCTTCGGGCGAAATCGGCGGCTGCATGCTGGGCGGCAGGATCATTACCTGCGGTGTGCCGGATGATTGCTGGCTTGAGCTGTAGACGGCCTTCGGCGCTTGGCCGGGCGCTTCGATGCGCCAATGCGTGACCTGCAGTTCTGGGGTGGCGGGGGCTGCGCGTTCACTGGCGAGTCTGCCGGCCAGGGCGAACAGGTCGGTCAGGCCGAGCACCGCCGCCAGCTGGGCGCCGGGATACAGCAGGATTCCCACTTGGATGTGACCGTCGGTGCGCATCTGTCGGTACCGCCCTCGAGAATGTCGGTAGCGCCTCTTCGTGGTGGCAGGCCGGTCGCGGAGACTTCTCCCACACCATTCAACCACCCATGAGGGAGCCATACATGAGCAAGCGCGCCATTATCGTCGTCGATCTTCAGAATGAATACCTTGCCACCGGCAAGCTGCCCTTGGTGGGCATTGATGCCGCCACCGCCAATGCGGTGCGCGTGATTGCCGATGCGCGGACCAAGGGCGTACCGGTACTGCATGTCCGCCATGAATCCGCCAGCAATGATGCGCCGATCTTCGTGCCGGGCTCGGACGGGGTGCGGATCATGGCCGCTGTCGCGCCTATCGGCGATGAGCCGGTGATCGTCAAAAACCACGTCAATTCGTTCCGCGATACCGATCTGAAGCAGCAGCTTGAGGCGCGCGGAATCGAGGACGTAGTGGTAGTTGGTGCGATGAGCCATATGTGCGTGGATGCGGTGGTGCGTGCGTCCGCCGATATGGGCTATGCGGTCACCGTGCTGCACGACGCCTGCGCTACCCGTGACCTGGAGTTCAACGGCGTTGTGGCGCCGGCTGCGCAGGTGCATGCAGCGATGATGGCGTCGTTTGAGTTCGGGTATGGGCGGGTGCTTGCTACGGATGCGTATCTGGCGGTGTGATCGCGCCGGTGGCTTTGGCGATGGCTTTCAACTGGGTGGGTCTGGTACAACGCGGCACGGCGTTGCGGAGCAACGCTGGCCCGAACTACTGGACTTACACAATGCGATTCAAACCATCTCACTTGGCTCCCCTTCTTCTGCTGGGCGTTGCTGCGCCGGCTTTTTCCCAGACGACCATCTGCAAAATCGAAGGTGATTCGATTGGCCCGGAGTTGATCTCCTGGGACACCAAGACGCAGCGGGCGCAAGTGAAGCTGCTGGGCGAGGACTTGCAGGGGAAGATGACCTGGAAGCGGAAGCATGATGATCTTGGTGACAAGGTCAACTTGAGCTTTACGCCTGCTGATCCGCTGTTTGGGGATGAGTATGAGTTTGTGGTGTTCCCTACCGAGAGTGGGCATCGGGTGATGGGGGTTGGGTACAAGTACTACAACGGGGTTAAGTATTTGAATATCAGCCAGGGGAACTATGTGGCTGTTTGTAGTTCGATGTAGTTCTGAAGCTGGTTGTTTGGTTTTGTGGGAGCTGCGTTAGCTGCGAAGCTTGGGATGCTTGATCTGCTGGATTGCTGCGAAGAGCACCCCTCCCCAGCCCTCCCCTGCGCTGCGCGCAAGGGAGGGGGTTGGGCTGGCTTCGCTTGTTTCTTCTGCTTGCTTGTTTGCGCTTGATTGCTGCGTTAGCACAGGATGATTACGGAATGGCTAAGGCTGTACGCGTTCCATCGAACGTGATGCATTGCTGCCAGCATTCGCATCCTCTCGGTTATGCTACGGCACCCATTCCGGCAAGGACGTACCGTGACCATTGGCGAATACACGCAGGTTTATCGTGGCAAGAAAGTCGTTGACTTCAAGATGGGTGGCTCGGCCGTAGCCGGCGATGTCGCTTACCGCTTGATGCAGGAATACGACAGCGACGAGAGCCAGGAGGAACTGCTGGCCAACTTCTTCGAGCAGGTTGATCCGAAGTCGATTGAAGTGCTGGTCATCGGTGCATGGGATGAGGCTTCCAGTGACGGCCCGCAGGGCCTGATCGATGGGCTGATTGCGCGCCGTGCCGAGCTGGGCAACCTGAAGGCGCTTTTCGTGGGCGACATGACCTACGAAGACTGCGAGATGTCGTGGATCAACCAGATCTCCTACAACCCGCTGCTGGAAGCCTTCCCGGGCCTGGAATCACTGCGCATCCGTGGCACCTCCGAACTTGAACTGCAGCCCTTCACGCATGCGTCGCTGCAGGAGCTGGCGATCGAGAGCGGTGGCCTGCCGAACGAGATCGTCATTGCCATCGCCAACTCCACGCTGCCGGCCCTGCGCCATCTTGAGCTGTGGCTTGGCGATGACGGTTATGGCTTCGATGGCGATGTGGCGGTCTACCAGCGCCTGCTGCTGGCGATCGGGCCGGAGCGCCTGCAGTACCTGGGCCTGCGCAACGCCATGATCAGCGACGAACTGGCGGTGTGGCTGGCCGGCGAACCGTGGCTGGGCACGCTGCAGACGCTGGACCTGTCGCTGGGCACCATCGGCGACGTCGGCGCGCAGGCGCTGTGCGAGAGCCCGAACCTGGGCAGCCTGCAGCGCATCGACCTGAGCCATCACTACATTTCCGCAGCCTGGCAGCAGAAGCTGCAGGCGCTGCCGTGCACGGTGGTGCTGGACGATCCGGAAGAAGAAGACGACGGCGACCGCTACGTGGCGGTGTCTGAGTAAGGCGAAGATGGCCAATTGGCTGTTGATCGGCCCGCGCGGCAGCCGCCGTATCGGGTGGTTGCAGCGTGCCCTGCACGATCAGGGCGCGCCTGCCGCGCATGTGCTCGATTACGAAACCCTGCTCGCCGAGCCTGCGCGCCTGCTTGAGGCACTCGCGCAGGCTCCCGGCGCCATCGTCAAGCTGGAGTCACCCGGCGAAGCGCCGGCGCTGCATCAGGCCTTGGTGCTGCGTGGCTGGGAGTTGTCCGGCGCTGCTGGTGATGCGCCCTTGCCTGCCGCGCATGGCGAGCTGGTGCATCAGCAGTTCTGGTATGCCGGCTTTGCCGATGTGCTGGCGTCGCTTCCGGCGGGGCCGCGCTACCTCAATGCACCGGCCGATCTTGCCTGCATGTCAGACAAGCTCCGCTGCCAGCACCTGCTGGCCGACGCAGGTGTGGCGGTGCCGCCCTTGTTCGGGGAGATCAGCGGCTACGAGGATCTATGCGTGCGGCTGCGCGATGCGGCCTGTGAGCGTGTCTTCATCAAGGCTCGCTACGGTTCGTCCGGTGCTGGCGTGCTGGCTTACGCGCGCAACCGCGATGGCCGCGAGGTCGCCTATGGCTCTGCGGAGCTGGTGGGACAGGACGGCCGCTGGCGGGTGTTCAATTCGTTGCGGCAACGTCGTTACGACCAGCACCGCGATATCGCACGATTGGTGGACTTGCTGGCCGAGCAAGGTGCCTACATCGAACGCTGGATTCCCAAGCCCACCGTGCCGGGCAGCGATGGCCGCCGCTATGACGTGCGCGTGGTCGCGCTCGATGGCCAGCCGCGGCAGCGGGTGGCGCGGATGAGCGCGGGCGCGCTGACCAACCTGCACCTGGGCAATGCGCGCACGCAGCTGGAAGCACTGCTGGATGCCGATGCCATCCGCCATCTACAAGCTGCCACGGTGAAGGCCGCGGCTGCATTCCCCGCCAGCCGCATGATCGGCTTCGACCTGATCGTGCGCGGCACGCGTAGCTGGGTGCTGGAAGCCAATGGCTTCGGCGACCTGCTGCTGGACCTGCGCCATGACGGGCGCACCACCTACGAAGATCAGGCGCTGTTGGCGCCTGCGCGTTCTGCCATCAACGAGTACGCCCATGCTTGAGACCCGCTTGCCCGACATGCACCGCATCGTCGGCAGCCATGACGTGGTGATGATCACCCTGGACGCCCTGCGTTTCGATGCGGCCCAGCGCTGCTTCGAACGCGGCGAGCTGCCAGTGCTTGCGCCGCACCTGCCGGCCGATGGTTGGGAGCTGCGGCATACGCCGGGCAGCTTCACCTACGCGGCGCACTCGGCGTTCTTTGCCGGCTTCCTGCCCACGCCTGCGCGGCCGGGGCCGCATCCACGCCTGTTCGCGCTGGAGTTTGAAGGCAGCGAGACCATCGTGCCGGAGACCTTTGTGTTCTCCGGCCGTGCCGATATCGTCGGCGGCTTCCGTGACCAGGGCTACCGCAGCATCTGCATTGGTGGCGTTGGCTTTTTCAACCGTCGCAATGCGCTTGGCTCGCAACTGCCGGGTCTGTTCGAGGAAAGCCACTGGCAGCCCGAGCTCGGCGTGACCGCGATCGACTCCACCGAGCGCCAGGTAGCACTGGCCTGCGAGCGCCTGCAGGCAGCGGGCGACCAGCGCTGCTTCCTCTTCATCAATGTCTCGGCCATCCACCAGCCCAACCGGCATTACCTGCCCGGCTGCGACGCGGATGGACTGGACAGCCACTGTGCCGCGCTGCGCTACGTCGATGGCGAGTTGACGGCATTGTTCGCGGCTTTGCGCGCGCGTGGGCCGTCCTTCGTGATCCTCTGTTCCGACCATGGCACCGCTTACGGCGAGGATGGCTTCCACGGCCATCGCCTCGCCCACGAGACGGTGATGAACGTCCCCTATGCGCACTTTGTGTTGAGCCCATGACCGCCCATCGTTTGTCAGAGCTGTTGCGGCTCGAGCCCTATCAGGCCTATTCCTACTCCTACCCGCACAAGTCAGCGTACCGGCCGATCACCCAGCCGCCGCTGCTTGCCGATGCCTGGGCGAGTGAACCGCGTGATGCGTTGTTCCTGTACCTGCATGTGCCGTTCTGCAGCTACCGTTGCGGCTTCTGCAATCTGTTCGCAATGGCGCGGCCGGCACCGGCGCAGGTGGAGGCCTATCTGGCGCAGATGGAAAAGCAGTTGCGGGTGACGGCCGACGCCTTGGGCGAGCACCGCTTCGTGCGCTTCGCGCTGGGCGGCGGTACGCCTACCTATCTGGACGCGTCGCAACTGCGGCGGCTGTTCGACTTCGTGCAACGCCACGCCAACATCGACCTGCATTCGATTCCTGCGGGCATCGAGGTATCGCCGGAAACCGTGGACGCGGCGAAGATGAAAATCTGCCGCGACGCCGGCATCGACCGCGTCAGCATGGGCATCCAGAGCTTCAGCGATGCGGAAGTGCGCTCGCTGGTGCGGCCGCAGCAACGCGCGGTGGTCGAAGAAGCCATCGCGCAGATACGCGCGGCGGGCATTCCAACGCTCAACCTGGACCTGATCTACGGCATTGCCGGGCAGACTGTGGCCAGCTTCCTGACCTCGATCGACAGCGCCCTCGCCTTCCAGCCGGAAGAGCTCTACCTCTACCCGCTGTACGTGCGGCCGCAGACTGGGCTGGACCGTATCGGTGCGAAGGAAGGCGGCAAGCGCTCCTTCGTCATTCATCCCGAGTCGGTGGACAACCGCCTGGCGCTGTATGAAGCCGGTCGCGAACGCCTGCTTGCCGCGGGCTATGAGCAGGTATCGATGCGCATGTTCCGCGCGGCGAACGCGCCGGACTCCGGCGGGCCGGCCTACTGCTGCCAGAGCGATGGCATGGTCGGCATCGGCTGCGGCGCCCGCTCGTATACCAGCGGCCTGCACTACTCCAGCGAGTACGGCGTCAGCCGCCGCTCGGTGGCGGACATTCTTGCGCACTACCTGGAGCGCGATGAGACCTCCTTCGCCCGCATCGACTACGGCGTACGACTGGATGAGGACGAGCGCCGTCGGCGCTTCGTGATCCAGTCACTGCTGGCGCAGCCGGGCCTGGATCTTGCGCAGTACCGTGAGCGCTTCGGTACGGAGTGCTTCGACGATCTGCCGCAGCTGGACGAGTTGTTCGAGCAAGGCCTGGCGACGCGCGAGGATGCACTGGTGGCGTTGAATGACACCGGTCTTTCCCGCGCCGACACCATCGGCCCGTGGCTCATCTCAACCGGCGTGGCCGAGCGCATGCGCGACTATCAATTGGATTGAGCCGCGCATGCATCTTTCCATCCTCTATCGCGGCCGCTTGAGCAGTTGCAACTACGACTGCCCGTACTGCCCCTTCGCCAAGACCTACGACACCCGCGCCGCCCTGCGCCGCGATGCCGAGGACCTTGCACGCTTCGTCGACTGGGCGGAGCGGCAGACGATGGAACTGTCGGTGTTGTTCACGCCGTGGGGCGAGGGCCTGGTGCGCCGCCACTACCGCGATGCGATGGTGCAGCTGAGCCATATGCCGCATGTCCGCCGGGTGGTGATACAGACCAACCTGTGCATCGGCACGCGCTGGCTGGACGAGGTCAACCTCGACAGCTTCGCGCTGTGGTGCACCTATCACCCGGGACAGGTAACCCGCGCCGCCTTCCTCGCCCGCTGCAATGAACTGGCGCGGCGCGGCGTGCGCTACACCGTTGGCATGGTGGCGATGCGTGAGCACCTGGAAGAGATCCAGCTGCTGCGCGGGGAGCTGCCAGAAGAGGTGCCGATGTGGATCAACGCCTACGACGAGCGCCCGCCCGGTTATTACAGCGATGCGGAGATCCAGCAGCTGCAACGCGTGGACCCGCACTTCCTGTTCAACCTCCAACCCTCGGCCAGCCTGGGAGCACCGTGCTTCACCGGCGAGAACGTGGTGTCGGTGGATGGCGACGGCAACGTCAAACGCTGCCACTTCGTCGCCGAGCCGCTGGGCAATCTGTACGACGGCAGCTTCGCAGCCCAGCTGCGTCCGCGCAGTTGCCCGAATCAGCGTTGTGATTGCTACATCGGTTATGCGCACCGCAAGGATCTGCCGTTCCAGCGGGATTATCCGGCGGGGGTGCTGGAGCGCTTCCGGGGATAAGAAACCGGGGTCAGCGTGGGCTGATAGGCCATCAGTCATGGGCTTTGGCATATTGACGGCCTCGAATTACCTGTTATGGTCAACTACAACACCAACTCACATTGAGTGCTGAAGAAATCCATACAACCGCAATGCCTACCGTGCTCCGGCATCCACCACTCGCTCCCAGTACAGGGCGCTGGCAGATTCGCATTCGATTACCAGCCAGTCGAGCAGAAAGCCCTGTAGTGCCCTGCTTTAGGCTTCCGGCTGCATCGCGGTTCACCTGGACGCTTTCAAACAAACCCGCGGAGCAACGTAGGCCTGTTTGTCCTGCGCCTGCTGCGTAGAACCACACTTCATCCGCGTCGACTTCGGGCCACTTCGTACAACACCGCCTACCTCTTCTCGCCAGCCATACCGGCCGTCGTTATAGATCCCATGTGCCTGCGATTCCTGCATTCAATCAAACGAGATCATCATGCTGAAGTACGTCGCATTGCTTGCCAGCATCCTTGCCACACCGCTGGCACGCGCAGAGGTCGTATCGGTCGAGGTTGTCAGCCGGCAGCCGTGGGCGAATGGAGAAACGTTCGGCCAGGTTGGCGCGTATGAAGTGCTGCAGGGCGTTGTTCACTACGCGATTGATCCCCGTGGTACCGCGGCGCGCGATGTCGCCGACATCCGCCATGCGCCCCGCAATGCTCGTGGCCTGGTCGAATACTCCGGTCCGTTTGTGATGATTCGCCCGGTCGACGCCGCGCGTGGAAATCACACCACGCTGGTGGAAGCAAGCAATCGCGGCCGGACTGAAATGGACGGCCTTTTCTTTGAAACCGAAGAAGGGCTGGATTTGATGTCGCCCGACAAGGTCGAGAAGTTGGCGGACGCGACGTTCTTCAAACTGGGTTATTCGCTGGCATGGGTGGGATGGCAGGCCCGCTTGGATGCGGATCAGTTTGGCCTGCAGGTTCCGGTGGCACGTGTGCACAGCACTGCACGGGCTACCTTCGCTGCTGACGAGATGGAGGCCGATCACAAAACCTTCCATCTCACAGCCAACGGCTTTTATTGCGCTTACGACGCCAAGCAAGCCAAGGCCGTACTGCGCCTGCACGAGAGCTTCGACGATCCAGGAACCATGGTGCCACGTGATGCATGGCGTTTTGGCGCTGCAATCAGCGACGCAACAGCCGATGCACGCTGCTCCATCGCACTGAACACCCCCGCTGCGAATGACGCCTACTTCAGCCTTGTGTACGAAGGCGAGAACGCGCCTGTGATGGGGCTTGGCCAGGTTGCGTTTCGTGATTTCGCCGCGCACCTCAAGAACCGCGAGGTTCGGTCCGAACTGAACAATCGCGCCGATGATGCTGCAGCGGTCTTCGCCTATGGCTACTCACAAGGCGGCCGCTTCCTGCGGGACTTCATCTATCGCGGCTTCAACACCGGCACAAGCGGCCAGCGCGTGTTTGACGGGATGCTGATCACCACCGCCGGCGCGGGACGGGGCTCTTTCAATCACCGCTACGCATTGCCAGGCGAGGCCGGAAGCTCGGTGATGAGCAATCTGCGCGCGGTTGATCTGTATCCGTTTGCAGACACGCCAACGCCGGACATCGACGGCAGCGGCCATGCCGGCCTGTTGGATCGTGCGGTACACGACAACACCGTGCCGAAGATCATCTACATCATCAGCAGCTCCGAATACTGGGCACGCAACGCCTCGCTGCTGCAGACCACCACGGATGGCAGCCAGCCGGTCGCGTTGGGCGCTGACAGTCGCCTGTATTTCTTCGCGGGCGCTCCGCACGCACTACGCACACCAGGCACGTTTACCAAGCCCGGCAAAGAGGCCGCCTACCCTTACAACGCCAATGTCGACCTCGCCGACGGCATGAATGCCCAGCTCGAAAATCTCAGGACCTGGACACTCGAAGGGCGTGCTCCGCCAGCCTCGATTGCACCGGTTCCGGGCGCTGGCTTGGTTGCAGCAACGCAGATTGGGTTCCCCGCCATCCCAGGTATCCGCGTACCAAGCAGTCCGCCGCCGCTTTGGCAGATCCAGCTGGGTGCTGACTACGCAAGCAAAGGCATCATCAGCGAGCCGGTCCGCGTCGGCCGCGCGTATCCGCTGCTGGTGCCTGCCGTTGATAGCGACGGCAATGAACTGGGCGGCTGGCGTGGCGCCATGTCGTCGGTGCCGCTTGGCACCTTCACCGCATGGAACTGGAAATCTCCCGAACTTGCACGTTTCGGCTACATCTCCGGGCTCAATGGCGCATTCATCCCATTTGCGCGGACACGTGCGGAGCGCGTTGCGGCAAATGATCCACGACTGTCCGTTGAAGAACGCTATGGCAACCGCGATGGTTTCATGAAGGCCACGGCCGCTGCCATCGACAACGCCATCGAGAAGCGATTCCTGCTGGCAATGCAACGCGAGGACATCCTGGCAAAGATGAGCAGGAACTGGGACGAGGTGATGGCGTTTGATTGGTACCTGGGAAAACGCAGAACGGAATGACATCGCCCCCCCCCTGATAGCCAAAGGCCTCGCACTGTGATGCGAGGCCTTTGCTTATCTACCTTCAATACTGCCTTCTCAAGGCTTCAACAGAACCTTTCCGTTCTTGCCCGGCAGCAAGCTGGCTGTAACCGCCTCGGCGACATCACCCAGCCCGTAGATCGCCTGTACCGGCAGTTTCAACTCGCTACTCAGCACACGCTGCAGCAGCTCGCCGACCAAGCGTCGCTTGTTCTCCACCGACATCTGCTGGCTGACCTTGCTGCCCCAGAAGCCCTTGACCGTGGCTTGCTTGAAGATCAGGTCGCCGGAGGGAATCTGCATGGCTTCGCCGGCCATGGTGCCGAACGACACCAGCGTGCCGTTGTCGCCGAGCAGTGACACCAGATCCGCGCTGGCCTGGCCACCGATGGAATCGACTGCGGCGTGTGCGAGCGTGTCGCCAAGCAATGCCTGTGCGCGCGACTGCCAGTCCGGCTGTGTTGTCGACAGCACGTTGTTGATGCCTAGTGCTTTGAGTTCATCGACGCCGGCATCGCGACGCACGAGCCCGAGCACGTGCACGCCGCGTGCGGCAGCGAGCATGGCCAAGGTTTTGCCGACGGCGCCATTGGCCGTGTTCTGCACGATCCATTGGCCGGGTTCGGCCTGCAGGAATTCCAGCAGCATCAGTGCGCTCAGCGGCATGGCGATCAGTTGTGCTGCCGCTTCATCGGCGATGCCGTCCGGCACCGGGATGACCATGCGCGCGGGGGCAATGAAATATTCGGCCCAGGTGCCATGTACCGAGGCGGCCATGACGCGCTGGCCGATGGTGATGCCCTGCACGCCCTCGCCCAATGCTTCGACGATGCCAACTGCTTCGCTGCCGCCGATTGCCGGCAAGCTGGGCTTGTAGCCGTACTTGCCGCGCACGGTCCACAGGTCGTGGTTGTGGATGGGCGCAAGCAGGGTCTTGATCCGTACTTCGCCGGGGCCGGGCTGCGGGATGGGACTGGCGCCCAAGGCCAGCACGTCGGCCGGTTCACCGAAGGTGGTGTGGATGGCGCTACGCATGTTTGTCTCCTGTTGCGAGGGGGAGAGCCGTGGTCGCAGCTCTGGCATCAGCTTTGCTTTTTGTGGGAGCGGCATGAGCCGCGAAGCACGTACATCTTCAGATGACGCGGATGCTGTTCGCCTGAGCAGCATCGGCTTCGCGGCTCACGCCGCTCCCACAAGTACTTGCCAGCGCTGCGCACTGACCCGGCGTTGGTTCGTGAATCAGGCCACGGATACGTGCAGGCGAACATCCACATTGCCGCGCGTGGCGTTCGAATACGGGCAGATCTTGTGCGCGGCTTCGACCAGACGCTGGGCGTCGGCTTGTTCCAGGCCCTTCACTTCAACGTGCAGGTCGATATCCAATGCATAGCCGCCTTCGGCGGTCTGGCCGATGCCGACTTCCACCGAGGTGGCGGTGCCGGCCGGCTGCAACTGCAGCTGCTTGGCAGCGACCGGCAATGCGTTGTCGAAGCAGGCGGCGTAGCCGAGGGCGAACAGCTGCTCGGGGTTGGCGCCTGCCTTGTTGGAACCCGGCAGGGCCAGATCCAGGGCGAGGCTGCCGTCGTCCAGTGCGGTGCGGCCGGCGCGGCCGCCGGTGGCGGTGGCGCGGGTTTTGTAGAAGATCTTCATTACCGATTCCTTGTAAGGGTGCGTTGGGTACGTCGGTTGAAAGCGGATGTGGTGCCGTTTGTTGACTGTTTGTTTCCCGGGTGCGCTTCGCTTACCCGGGCTACGGAGTTCAGGCCAGTTGTGCGAGCAATGCCTTGGCCACGGCTTCGGAGCTGGCGGGGTTCTGGCCGGTGACGAGGTGGCCATCGCTGAGCACGTAAGGCGCCCAATCCGGGCCCTTGCTGTAGTTGCCGCCGAGGCGGGTGAACTCATCTTCGATCAGGAACGGCACCACCGCGCTCAGGCCGACGGCGTCTTCTTCGCTGTTGGAGAAACCGGTGACCTCGCGGCCAGCCACCAGCGGCTTGCCGTCGGCAGCGCGTGCGGCGATCAGCGCACCGGGGGCATGGCAGACCAGGCCCAGCGGCTTGTTGGCGCGGTCGAAGGTTTCGATCAGGGCGATGGAATCGACATCGCGGGCCAGATCCCACAGCGGGCCATGGCCGCCGGGGTAGAACACCGCGTCGAACTTGCTGGCATCGATCTGCTTCAGCGGCAGCGTGGTGGCCAGCTGTTGCTGCGCGTCGCGGTCGCTGCGGAAGCGGTCAGTCGCCGGGGTCTGTGCATCGGGCTCATCGCTGCGCGGGTCCAGCGGCGGTTGGCCGCCGGCCGGCGATGCGAGGGTGATGGTGGCCCCGGCATCCTTGAACACGTAATACGGTGCGGCGAATTCCTCCAGCCAGAAGCCGGTCTTGTGCCCGGTGTCGCCGAGCTGGTCGTGCGAGGTCAGTACGAACAGAACATTCATGGCAGTGCCTTCAATTGGTGGGGGTGGAAAGTGCGACGGTGTTGCCGCACAACAGCAGGTGTTCGGTGGCTTCGCGTGCCTGTTGCAGCGGCAGGCGGTCCTGGCTGAGCTTGGACAGCAGGGCCGCGCCCAACCACATCTGGTACAGCACGCGGGCGACATCCAGTGCCGGCTTGCCGTTCGGCAGCGAGCCGTCGGCGCGGCCTTCTTCGACCAGCGCGGCGATGCGCCGCAGCAGGCGTTGCACGCCCTGGTCGAGCACGCGGCGCATGTCTTCGGAAAGGTCGGACACCTCGGCGGCCAGCTTCACCACCAGGCACTCCTCGGCCCAACCCTGCGCCGGATCAGCCGGGTCACGCGCCCAGGCATCCCAGTAGCGCATCAACCGCTCGCGGCCGTTGCCGGGTTCGGCCAGCAGCTGCTCGAGCTTGCACCCGTAGCCGTCTACGTACTGTTGCAGCAGCTCGCAGCCGAACACTTCCTTTGACGCGAAGTAGTGATAGAACGAGCCCTTGGGCACGGCGCAGGACTTGAGGATTTCCTGCAGGCCGAGGGCGGCAAAGCCCTTCTGCAGGACCAGCCGGTAGCCGGTGTCCAGGATGTGCTGGCGGGTGGCTTGGGCTTTTGGGGACAGGTTCATAGGGTGGAGCTTACTCCGAATAGACCGGTCGTCTATTAATGGATAATTACTAGGGGGGGGAGCAGGCTGGATGCGGCCATCCCTTTTCCCGCATGCGGGGTTAAGAACAGGCGTTTACGGGCCGTAGGCACGTGACTGTTCGTACGCCCCGCGTGCTACGCGGGGCCGGGGCGCGGAGCGAGGTACCCCGAAGGGGCGGATGAGGGGAGCTTTGGCTTTGGCTTTGGCTTTGGCTTTGGCTTTGGCTTTGGCTTTGGCTTTGGCTTTGGCTTTGGCTTTGGCTTCATCGCTTAAAGCCAGGCCCGGATGGCTTCCTGGAAATCCAAGATTGCTGCTTCGTTCTGCCCTCACCCCAACCCCTCTCCCGTGAACGGGAGAGGGGCTCTTGTCGTCGTGGGTCTCGGGGAAGGCCCAACTTCGCTTATTTCCTCGCAAGTGCCGCGCATCGCGCAGGTGCGGCACTCTTGGCCAGGCTGCTGCAACTGCCCCCAAGGCTTACCAAGAGGGCGCTGAAGCACCGCACCGCAGGCGGTCCCAGCAAAGCCTCAATTTTCAAACAAACGATTAAAACACTGCTAATTTCGCCGAACTGGACAGCATTCGCCGCTTCCCTCACACTGCCGCCCTTCCCCGCCGACCCTTGGCACATGGCAAAACTGCTGGTCCTTCACGGCCCCAACCTCAACCTGCTGGGCACCCGCGAGCCCGACGTCTACGGCCACACCACGCTGGCCCAGATCGACGCTGCGCTGGCCGCACAGGCACAGGCACAGGGGCACCAGAGCGAACACCTGCAGTCCAACGCCGAGCATGTGCTGGTGGACCGGGTGCAGGCTGCGCGCGCCGATGGAACCGCTTTCATCCTGATCAACCCCGCCGCCTTCACCCATACCTCGGTGGCCCTGCGCGACGCGCTGGCCGCAGTGGCGATTCCGTTCATCGAGATCCACCTGTCCAACCCGCATGCGCGTGAGCCGTTCCGCCAGCACAGCTACCTGAGCGACAAGGCGGTGGGCGTGATCTGTGGCTTCGGCGCCGACAGCTACCGCTATGCGATGGACGCCGCCCTGACCCGCGTGGGAGCTGCCGCGTGAACACGCTGCCGCGGTTGCTGACGGGTATGGCCGTGGTCTGCCTGCCGCTGGCGGCTGCCCATGCGCAGAACCTGGATCGTGCCGCCGAAGGTATCGACTGCGCGAATGCAACCAGCACGATGGAAAGCGACCTGTGCGCATCCGATCGTGCTGCCGAGGCCGATGCGGTTTTGAACACAACTTACAAGCTGGCCCGCCGCCAACTGCAGCAGCAGGCCGCCGATGGCAGCTGCACGCATTGCGGCGCTGCCGAACAGCAGTTGATCGAGGCACAGCGCGCCTGGATCCAGCTGCGCGACAAGGACTGCGACGCGGTCTACGCGTTCCACGCTGATGGCACCTCGCGCAATGGCGCGAAGATGCATTGCCTCACCACCCACGCGCAGGACCGTACCCGGCAGCTGCGCGACTTCTACGAACTTTGACCCGGGCGCACCGCGCCTTCTCCTTACTGACTTACTGCAACCAAAGAGGCCCTCATGGATCTGCGCAAAATCAAGAAGCTCATCGACCTGCTGGAAGAGTCGAACCTGGCTGAAATCGAGATCAAGGAAGGCGAAGAGTCCGTCCGCCTGTCGCGTAACCCGGTTGGCACCTATGTCGCCGCGCCGGCACCGGTCTATGCCGCTGCCCCGGCTGCTGCCCCGGCCATGCCGATGAGCGGCCCGACCGAAGCTTCCACCGGCGGCACCGCCAAGCCGGGCAACGCCCTGCCGGAAGGCCACGTGCAGCGCGCACCGATGGTCGGCACCTTCTATTCCTCGTCCTCGCCGGACAAGCCGGCCTTCGTCAGCGTTGGCCAGACCATCAAGGCCGGCGAAACCCTGGCCATCATCGAAGCGATGAAGATGTTCAACCCGATCGAGGCCGAAGTGTCCGGCACCGTGGTGGCCATCCTCGGCGAGAACGGCAGCCCGGTTGAATTCGACCAGCCGCTGTTCGTGATTGCCTGAGGCGCCGGCCATGCTGGATAAAGTCGTCATCGCCAACCGGGGTGAAATCGCGCTGCGCATCCTGCGCGCGTGCCACAGCCTCGGCATCCGC
Source organism: Stenotrophomonas sp. STEN035 (assembly GCF_056759935.1). Classification (NCBI taxonomy): domain Bacteria; kingdom Pseudomonadati; phylum Pseudomonadota; class Gammaproteobacteria; order Lysobacterales; family Lysobacteraceae; genus Stenotrophomonas; species Stenotrophomonas sp. STEN035. The sequence goes on along the minus strand of NZ_JBRRDY010000011.1, from coordinate 32,666 downwards.
ACGGTCGCGGTGCATTCCACCGTTGACCGCAATCTCAAGCACGTGGCCATGGCCGACGAGTCGGTCTGTATTGGCCCGGCACCGTCGTCGGAAAGCTACCTCAACATCCCGGCGCTGATCGCCGCGGCCGAGGTCACCGACGCCCAGGCCATCCACCCGGGTTACGGCTTCCTCTCCGAGAACGCCGACTTCGCCGAACGCGTGGAGCAGTCCGGTTTCATCTTCATCGGCCCGCGTGCGGAAACCATCCGGCTGATGGGCGACAAGGTGGAAGCCATCCGCGCAATGAAGGCCGCCGGCGTGCCTTGCGTGCCCGGTTCGGGCGGCCCGCTGGGCGAAGACATCGTCGCCAATACCAAGATCGCCCGTGAGATCGGCTACCCGGTCATCATCAAGGCCTCCGGTGGCGGTGGCGGCCGCGGCATGCGCGTTGTGCATGCCGAAGGCGCATTGAAGGCCTCCATCGAGACCACCAAGTCCGAAGCCAAGGCGGCATTCGGCAATGGTGAGGTCTACATGGAGAAGTACCTGGAAAATCCGCGCCACGTGGAAATCCAGGTGCTGGCCGACGGCCAAGGCAACGCCATCCACCTGGGCGAGCGCGACTGCTCGATGCAGCGCCGCCACCAGAAGGTGGTGGAAGAAGCACCGGCACCGGGCATCACCTCCGAACTGCGCGAGCAGATCGGCAAGGTCTGCGTGGAAGCCTGCATCCGCATCGGCTACCGCGGCGCCGGCACCTTCGAGTTCCTGTTCGAAGACGGCAAGTTCTACTTCATCGAAATGAACACCCGCGTGCAGGTGGAACATCCGGTGACCGAGATGGTGACCGGTATCGATCTGGTTGCCGAACAGCTGCGCATCGCCTCCGGCCAGAAGCTGACCATCAAGCAGAGCGACGTGGTGCTGCACGGCCACGCGATCGAATGCCGCATCAACGCCGAGGACGCGGAAACCTTCATTCCCAGCCCCGGCCTGATCACCGGCTTCTATCCGCCGGGCGGCCCGGGTGTGCGCGTTGATACGCACATCTACGCTGGCTACAAGGTGCCGCCGAACTACGACTCGATGATCGGCAAGCTGATCGTGCACGGCCCGGACCGCGAAACCGCCATTGCCCGCATGCGGGTGGCGCTGAGCGAGATGGTGGTGGACGGCATCAAGACCAACGTCGCGTTGCAGCAGCGCATCATGCGCGACCAGGGCTTCCAGGCCGGTGGGCAGAACATCCACTATCTTGAAAAGCGCTTGGCCGAGCGCAAGACCCGCTCGATCGCGTTGACCTGATCGAAGGTGGTTGCCGGGCTTTGCCCGGCAGCTGCTTCCTGTAGTGCCGAGCCATGCTCGGCATGAATGCCAAAGAGCTTACCCCTCCCCAACCCTCCCCTTCGCTGCGCGAAACGGAGGGAGCAGGAATGTAGTGCCGAGCCATGCTCGGCAGAAGCTCTACCGGTAATGCCCATGCCGAGCATGGCTCGGCACTACAGAAGCAATCAGGCACAAAAAAGGCGGGAATCCCCGCCTTTTTTGTGCCTGATGGAAACGCCGGTTTACTCGGCGTCCACCGCGCTGCCCTTTAGCGGCTCGGTGCCCAACGGCGAGGACGGGTCAACCACCGTCACCGTTTCCACCGAACCATCCGGCCATACGATCTGGAAGCTGCTGCCCGGCTGCAAAGTGTTGAACGGCATGCCGCTCTGCGCGCGATACACCGCCGCCGCCTGGGTGGCGCCAGCACGACGCAGATCCGCATCGGACTTGACGCTGGTCAACTTGATCTTGGACAGCGTTCGGTAGCGGTCTTCGTAGGTATCGATCAGCACCACACCAACCGCGCCTGCCGAATAGGCCACGAACAACACGACCCAGACCCAGAACTTCGCACCGTGCAAGAAACGTCGGTAGTTCATCGCACACCTCGCTGCGCCTTGCGCAAGCTGTTGACCATTTCGTTCATCTTTTCCACACCCTGCCGCGGTACCGCAGCGTCGTAAACGAATGACTGAAAATCCTGCCGGTGATCACGCGAACAGATCCCGCCATTGGCGCAATAGGCCACCATCAAGGCACTGCTGGGCCCACACGCCAAGCCGAGCTGGCAGGCAGCCACCTGCCAGGCCAGCTGACTGAACTGACTGCCGGCAACCATGCCCTTGTAAGCATCATCGCCAGCGGCTGCAGTACCCATCGCACCGGAGATGGCCAGGAAGGCCTCCGGATCCTGCGAGGACTGCACCCGCTCCACCAGCTCACGCCGGTATTTGGGGGTCTCATTCAGCGGTGCACCCATCGACAGCAGTGCCGCTTCCGCCGCCAGATTGCCGGCCTTGGCCGAAGCCAGCCGTTGCTGCAGCAGACGCGCGCGACCCAATCCATCGGCAGCGGTAAAGCCTGCGCAACCCTGACGCACCCTGCCGCGGGCGGCCAGCATCGCGGATATGGCATCCAGGTCCATGCGCTGCAATGCGGCGCTATCCAGCGCGTAGCCCGACGGGTCCATCGCGAACACGCCGCAGTAATCGTAAATGCGGCTGGCCACCCAGCCAGCCTCTGTATTGCCTGCATCCGCGGCAGCCTGCAGCTGCTGGGCATAGGCGAACAGATCGCTACCGCTCTCGAAGGCTGCGCGCAGATCGAGCGGCAGGCCCGCTGCGACGGCGGTGGATTGCTCAGACACCGGCGCAGTCGTGGCAGCACTCAAGGTCGGCGCGCCCAGTTCGGCGGGACTTGCGTCACTGGCTGCGGCAACTTCCGCAGTATCACCATGCAGGAGGTTGCCACTGCGAACACCCAACGCAGCCATCAGCACTGCCGCAGGCAGCACCAATAGATACCAGGGTTTTCTGGCCAGCAACGAAAGCATGGGATCCGGCAGTCTATGGCGCGGGTACAAGGTGTCAATCATATCAAGACCCACTGCCCAGCCGGATGAACCACCCAGCTGAACGCGCAATTGGGGCTCGCCTCGTCTAGGATGCGTGCCCTGTCCCGCCGTTGCCGTACGCCGCCATGCCCTTCCTCGAATTGACCCTGCGCTGCACTGAAGCCACCCAGCCCCGCTACGAGAACGCCCTCGATGACGTCGGCGCACTGGCGGTGACCATGCTCGATGCCGACGCTGACACCAGCAACGAGCGTGCGATCCTGGAGCCCGGCGTGGGCGAAACCCCGCTGTGGAACGAGCTGACCCTGACCGCGCTGTTCCCGGCCGACACCAACGCGCTGGCGCTGCTGGCCGCGCTGGAGTCGTTCGACCCTGGTCTGGAATGGACCAAGGCCAGCTTCCGCGCCGTCCAGGACGAAGATTGGGAACGCGCCTGGCTGGACCAGTTCCAGCCGATGCAGTTCGGCCAGCGCACCTGGATCGTGCCGTGGAACCATGAGCTGCCGGAAGCCGCGCAGGCGGCCGATGCCGCCATCGTGCGCCTGGACCCAGGCCTGGCCTTCGGCTCCGGCACCCACCCGACCACCGCGCTGTGCCTGCGTTGGCTGGACCAGCTTTCGGCCGAGGGCAAGCTGGCCGGCAACACCGTGCTCGATTTCGGCTGCGGCTCCGGCATTCTTGCCCTGGCTGCACTGAAGCTGGGCGCCGCCGCAGCTGTTGGCGTGGACAACGACCCGCAGGCCCTGATCGCCACCCACGACAACGGTGAGCGCAACGGCGTGCATATCGCCGCCTACCTGCCGGAAGACGAACCGGTCGCCACCTACCCGGTGGTGGTCGCCAACATCCTGGCCTCGGCACTGGACGCACTGGCCGAGCTGCTGGCCGCGCGCGTCGCAGCGGGCGGACAGATTGCCCTGTCCGGCATCCTGCACGGCCAGGAAGGCGAACTGCTGGAGCGCTACGCAGTGTGGTTCGACCAGCTTGAAGCCACCCAGGATGGCGACTGGATGCGCATCACCGGCGTGCGCCGTGCTTGAATGGGGCCAGTGCCTCAGCCAGCCCAGCCATGACTGACGAAACCACGCCTACCCAGCCTTCCCTGGCCACCTTCCTGCAAGCTCCGGCCAGCAGCACGTCCAAGCCAGGCTCGCCCGAAAGCGCGCCTGCGGCGTCGGCGACCGATGACACGCAAGCCACACTCGCACTGGACCTGCCTTTGCCGGCAGATCCAGCCGACGTGGTGCCGGCTGACTTCGCGCAGGCTGAAGTCGAGCACTCTGAAGCGTCGCAGCCCGGAGCAGCGCAAGCCGAGCTCGTCATGCCGGAACCCGCGGTCATCAGCGACAGCGCCGGCATCGAGGACGCAGAGCAGGCGGAAGACAGCGCAGCGCCAGCTGCAGCCGCGCCCAGCTTTGCGCGCCAGAACAGCGCGCATGCAACACCACCGGCTGACACGCCGCGCTGGCAATGGGGCCTGGTGCTGGCACTGGCATTGCTGCTCGGCCTGCAGATCATTCTTGCCGACCGCGCCAGACTCGCCGCCGATGCAGGCACCCGGCCATTGGTCAGCGGCCTGTGCAGCGTGCTGCGCTGCTCATTGCCGGCATGGCATGAGCCCAGTGCGTTCAGCATGCTCAGCCGCGATATCCGCCCGGTTCCCGGGCAGGCCGGCGCCCTGCAGGTGCAGACCAGCTTCCGCAATGACGCCCGCTGGGCGCAGGCCTGGCCGGCGCTGCGCTTGTCACTATCCGATGCCGATGGCCGGGTGATTGGCCGGCGTACCCTGCAGCCGGCCGAATACCTTGGCCCAGGCGCTGATCCGCTGGCGCGACTTGAGCCAGGACAAAGCGCGCAGGTGTCATTCCGGCTGCGCGAACCAGCCGCTGCCACGGTCGCCTTCAGCTTCGAATTTCAGTAAACGCGGGACAATGGCGTGGCAGGCCGACGGCCCACGCGCTAGACTCCCTCCCCCATGCCGGGCCAACGCGCCCGACTTTGCTGAACCCGGGAACTTTCCTTGAACGCTGCCCCCACCCGTCCTGACACCAGTCGTGGCGCTCCCAAGCCGCCGCTTCGCGAACACGTTGCCCAGTCCGTGCGGCGCTACCTGCGCGATCTGGACGGCTGCGACGCCGACGACGTGTACGAGATCGTGCTGCGCGAGATGGAAATCCCGTTGTTCGTGGAAGTGCTGAACCACTGCGAAGGCAACCAGAGCCGCGCTGCGGCGTTGCTGGGCATCCACCGCGCCACCCTGCGCAAGAAGCTGAAGGAATACGGGCTGGCGTAAGCCAGGCGTGCCCTTGGTAGAGCCGAGCCATGCTCGGCTGAAGCGTTACCGGTGATCCCTGCCGTCGTGCATTGCTGGGAAGGCCCTTGCCGAGCATGGCTCGGCACTACAGTTGCATTGCTGGGAAGGCCTCTGCCGAGCATGGCTCGGCACTACACCCTGCTTCTCTGTGACCGCGCGGCTACAATATGGGCCCGCTTCCGCTTCCCCCTGCCTCCCCATGTCTTCTGATCTGCTGCCCGTACGCCGGGCTCTGCTGTCCGTTTCCGACAAGACCGGCCTGATCGATCTGGCCCGTGCCCTGGCTGCCCGCAACGTCGAGCTGCTGTCCACCGGCGGCACCGCCAAGGCGATCCGCGAGGCCGGCCTGCCGGTCAAGGACGTGTCCGATGTCACCGGCTTCCCGGAAATGATGGACGGCCGGGTCAAGACCCTGCATCCGATGGTGCACGGCGGCCTGCTCGGCCGCGCCGGCACCGATGACGCGGTGATGGCAGAACACGGCATCGCGCCGATCGATCTGCTGGTGCTGAACCTGTACCCGTTCGAATCGGTCACCGCCAAGGCTGATTGCACGCTTGCCGACGCAGTCGAGAACATCGACATCGGCGGCCCGGCGATGCTGCGCAGCGCCGCCAAGAACTTCGCCCGCGTCGCCGTGGCGACCAGCCCGGACCAGTACGACGCACTGTTGGCCGAACTGGCCAGCAACGACGGCAAGCTGTCCGCCGCCAAGCGTTTCGAACTGTCGGTGGCAGCGTTCAACCGCGTCGCCCAGTACGACGCGGCGATCAGCAACTATCTGTCGGCCGTGACTGACACCAGCGCTGCGGTGCCGGTGCGTAACGAATACCCGGCGCAGATGAATTCCTCCTTCATCAAGGTCATGGACCTGCGTTACGGCGAGAACCCGCACCAGAGTGGCGTGTTCTACCGCGACCTGTACCCGGTACCGGGCACCCTGGCCACCTTCGTGCAGCTGCAGGGCAAGGAACTGAGCTACAACAACCTGGCCGATGCCGATGCCGCATGGGAATGCGTGCGTCAGTTCGAGGTGCCGGCCTGCGTCATCGTCAAGCACGCCAACCCGTGCGGCGTTGCAGTGGCTGCCGATGTCGGCGCCGCTTACGAAATGGCCTACAACACCGACCCGACCAGCGCGTTCGGCGGCATCCTCGCCTTCAACCGCACCCTGGACGCGGCAACCGCCAAGGCCATCCTCGACCGCCAGTTTGTCGAAGTGCTGATCGCACCGGACTACGAACCGGCCGCGCTGGACTACGCCACCAAGAAGGCCAACGTGCGCGTGCTGCGCATTCCGGCCGGTGATGCGCGCAACAACTACGACACCAAGCGTATTGGCTCGGGCCTGCTGATCCAGAGCGCCGACAACCGCGGCATGAGTGCTGACGAACTGAAGACCGTCACCCAGCGCGCGCCGACTGCGGCGGAGACGCGCGACCTGCTGTTCGCCTGGCGCGTGGCCAAGTACGTCAAGTCCAACGCGATTGTCTACGCCAAGGACGAGCGCACCATCGGTGTTGGTGCTGGCCAGATGAGCCGTGTCTACTCGGCACGCATCGCCGGCATCAAGGCGGCGGATGCAGGCCTGGTGGTACCGGGCTCGGTGATGGCATCGGATGCGTTCTTCCCGTTCCGCGATGGCCTGGACGCTGCTGCCGAAGCAGGCATTACCGCGGTGATCCAGCCGGGTGGTTCGATGCGTGACAACGAAGTGATCGCCGCTGCCGACGAACATGGCATCGCCATGGTATTCACCGGCGTGCGCCACTTCCGTCACTGATTCCCTCACAGAGAGCTGGCACATGGCGACCAGGGTTTTCCCGCGTTTGATTTCCCTGCTCGCCGTCGCCCTGTTGGCTTCGTGCCAGCAGGGCACGCCCGCACCGGGCGACGCTCCAGCAGCAAAGCCCAAACTCAGCTATGAGGCCGGGGTGATGGCCGTGCTGCAGGAGCGCTACGGCAGCGCCGTGCAGTTGCAGGGGCAATGGGCGCAGCAACTGAGTGATGCCAATCTGGGTCAGGCGCGGCCGGTGCATCGCGATATCTGCGCCGACCAGAGCATCAGCGTGCAGAACGGCAACTACCGGATGCTGGCAATCTGCACCACGTACGACGACGCCAGCCCGATTGAACTGGGCAGCACCGATTTCATCGTCCTGCGCCGCGCCGCCGATGACGGCGTCAGCGTCGCCGCCGAACTGCTCGGCCAGGGCAGCGGCACCGGCGGCAAACCGGGCAGCGTCAGCACGCTGCAGATGGGCGCAAACGCCTGGAGCTTCCAGGTCGACGACGAACTGGTTGTGGTGGGCGCAGCGATGCGCAACCGTGCCTGGTATGTATTCGACGGCGACAAGACGCTGTCCAGCGCAGGCTGGCTGCGCAGCCACCTGGATGATCGCAATGCCATCGACTGCAATGCATCGGGCAACTGTTCGCACGGCCGCCTGGACCTGAATTTCGACGCAGCTCCTGACAACAGTCAGCCACAGCTCGCTTACTGGCCGCTGCGCGTGCAGGAGAAAGGCCGGGGTTGCGCCGGTGCGGTGAACAAGCGCCATGACATCGCCTACGACAGCGCGCAGTCGCGCTATCTGATTCCTTCCACCATGCAGCTTGAGGCTTGCAACTGATGCGCAACGCCATCCTCGCAGTCACAGCCAGCCTTTGCCTCGTCCTGCTCGCAGGCTGCGGAAGCAGCGCGCTCAACGATGCCCAGCGCACTGCGCTTGCCACCCTCGGCAAGCAGTTTCCTGCTCCCTACCGCGATGGCCTGATCATCGACTCGGCACATCGCCATGCGGACGACATCGTGTTCATGGTGCGCTTTCCCGATGCCAGCGTCGCCATGGCCAAAGCCAAGCCCGAATTGTTCGAGGCATTGCACCGCGATGAGGCTGAAGCCATTGCCCAGCTGTGCGCCGAGCCGGCGATGAAGCCCGTCTATGCCGCTGGCGGCGGTGCGCGCCGACGCTTTGTGGATGCCAATGGCGCGGTCTTCTTCGAAGTCACGCTGAAAGCCTCCGACTGCACTCCCCATTGATGCCCCACAGGAACTGACCCCATGAAAATCCTCGTCATCGGCTCTGGCGGCCGTGAACACGCACTTGCCTGGAAGTTGGCGCAATCGCCGCGCGTAAGCGAAGTGATCGTCGCCCCCGGCAATGCTGGCAGCGCCACCGAAGGCAAGTGCCGAAATGTCACGATCAAGGTCAACGACATCGAAGGCCTGCTGAAGCTGGCACAGGACGAGGCCGTGGGCCTGACCGTGGTCGGCCCGGAAGTGCCGCTGGTGCTGGGCGTGGTGGATCGCTTCCGTGAAGCCGGCCTGCGCATCTTCGGGCCGACCGCTGCTGCCGCGCAGTTGGAAGGCAGCAAGGCCTTCGCCAAGGATTTCCTCGCCCGTCACGGCATTCCTACCGCGTACTACGCCGTGCATACAGAAGTGGACGCGGCGCTGGCCTATCTGCATGAGAAGGGCGCGCCCATCGTGATCAAGGCCGACGGTCTTGCCGCCGGCAAGGGCGTGATCGTGGCGATGACGATGGAAGAAGCAGAAGCCGCCGTGCATGACATGCTCAGCGGCAACGCCTTCGGCGATGCTGGCGCACGCGTGGTGATCGAGGAATTCCTCGAAGGCGAAGAAGCGAGCTTCATCTCGATGGTCGATGGCCGCATCGCATTGCCGATGGCTACCAGCCAGGACCACAAGCGCGTTGGCGATGGCGATACCGGCCCGAACACCGGCGGCATGGGCGCTTACTCGCCAGCACCGGTGGTGACGCCGGACGTGCATGCCCGGGTGATGCGCGAGGTGGTGGAACCGACCGTGGCCGGCATGATTGCCGACGGCGTGCCGTTCACTGGCTTTCTTTATGCCGGTTTGATGATTGATGACGCTGGCGCACCGAAGGTGATCGAATTCAACGTGCGTTTCGGCGACCCGGAAACCCAGCCGGTGATGCTGCGCCTGCAGTCGGATCTGGTGGATCTGGTCGAAGCGGCAATTGATGGCGCGCTGGCTGGCGTGGAAGCGCAGTGGGACCCGCGTCCGTCGCTGGGCGTTGTGCTGGCTGCAAAGCCTTACCCGGAAACGCCGATCACCGGTGATGTGATCAGCGGCTTGGGCGATGTACCGGCCAGCGCCAAGGTGTTCCATGCAGGTACGGCGCTGGATGCTGACGGCAATGTGGTCAGTGCTGGCGGCCGAGTGCTGTGTGTTGCTGCATTGGGTGACAGCGTTGGCGATGCGCAGAAGCATGCGTACGCAGGCGTTGCAAAGATCCACTGGGCCAACGAGTTCCACCGCAACGACATCGGCTGGCGCGCGATCGCGCGCGAGCAGCAGTAAGCGAAACGCAAACGGTAGTGCCGAGCCATGCTCGGCAAGGGGCTCTACCACTAATGCCGCAGAGCTACCCCTCCCCAACCCTCCCCTACGCCTGCGGCGCAAGGGAGGGAGCGTAGTGCCGAGCCATGCTCGGCAGGGGGCTTTATCGGCAATGCCGCAGAAGCTACCCCTCCCCAGCCCTCCCCTACGCCTGCGGCGCAAGGGAGGGAGCGTAGTGCCGAGCCATGCTCGGCAGGGGCGTTATCGGTAAAGCCTCAGCCGAGCATGGCTCGGCTCTACATTCAACAGCGCGGCATGGCCGCGCTGTTGAGCATCAGCGATGCACGCTGCCGATACTCGCCGCCGGGTAACGCAAACCCGCCGCCGCATCCACCGGGAACACGGCATCAATCCGCGCCAAGTCCTCGGCACTCAGAACCACATCCAACGCTCCCAGATTCTCCTCCAGATACGGCAGACGCTTGGTGCCCGGAATCGGCACCAGGTCGTCACCCTGCGCCAGCACCCATGCCAACGCCAACTGCCCTGGCGTCACGCCCTTGTCGGCGGCAATCGCATTGACCTGCTCCACCAGCGCCAGGTTCCGATCGAAGTTCTCGCCCTGGAAGCGCGGCGAGTTGCGCCGGTAGTCACCGTCCTCGAAATCGGCCGGGCTGCGGATCGCACCCGTCAGGAAGCCACGGCCCAACGGCGAGTACGGCACGAAACCAATACCAAGCTCACGCACCGTCGCCAGCACATCGTTCTGCTCCGGCTCGCGTGACCACAGCGAATACTCGGTCTGCAGCGCGGTGATCGGATGCACCGCATGCGCGCGGCGGATCGTCTCCGGCGCTGCCTCGGACAAGCCCAGGTAGCGCACCTTGCCCTGCTCAACCAGCCGCGCCATCGCACCCACGGTGTCCTCGATCGGCACCTGCGGATCAACACGGTGCTGGTAGTACAGATCGATGTGATCCACGCCAAGTCGCTGCAGGCTGACCTCGCAGGCCGCCTGCACGTATTCCGGACGACCATCGACACCGCGCGCCTGCGTATCCTTGGCATCCAGCCGCACCCCGAACTTGGTGGCCAGGAACACCTGCGCGCGACGGTCGGCAATCGCCTTGCCAACCAGCACTTCGTTGGTATGCGGGCCGTACATGTCGGCGGTATCCAGCAGCGTCACGCCACGCTCCAGCGCGCGGTGGATCACCGCAACCGAGGCGGCATCATCACCACGGCCGCCATAGAACGCACTCATGCCCATGCAGCCCAGGCCAAGTGCGGAAACGACGGGACCATTGCGGCCCAGAACTCGGGTTTTCATCGGCGACTCCAAACGGGGGAAAGGTCGGAGGCAACTGTAGGCCCTCGCCACTATGTCGATAAAGGCGGATACTCCACATTGACCATGAAGCCTGACTTCACAGTAGATCCAGCCCTGTTACCGGCCCTGGCGGCCTTCGCCTGCGTGGCCAGGCATGCCAGCTTCCGTCAGGCGGCCATCGAACTGGCGGTTTCGCCGTCGGCCCTGTCGCAGACCATCCGCAACCTGGAGCGCCGTCTCGGCACCCGTCTGCTGCAACGGACCACGCGCAGGGTTGGGCTGACCGAAGCTGGCCAACGTCTGCTGCTCGATACCGCCCCGGCGCTGGCCCGGATCGGCGAGGCGCTGCATGCGGTGGAGGCCAACCGCGATGTCGCCACCGGCCAGCTGCGCATCACCGCGCCACGCTTCGCCATCGAATATCTGCTGCTGCCACACCTGCCCGCCTTCCACGCCGCCTACCCGCAGGTGGAAGTAGAGCTGTCGATGCAGGCGGCGCTGGTCGATGTGGTCGGTGAAGGCTTCGATGCCGGCATCCGCCTGGGCGAGGCGCTGGCCGATGGCATGATCGCGGTGCCGCTGGGGCCGCCAATGCGCTGGACGGTGGTCGCCGCGCCGGAATACCTGCAGCGGCATGGCACGCCGCAAACGCCTGAAGCGTTGATCGGCCATGCCTGCATCCGTCACCGCAACAGCAATGGCCGGGTGATGCCCTGGGAGTTCAGCCGTGATCACCGCGACTTCACCCTCGACGTCAGCGGGCCACTGCTGTTCAACGACAGCACCCTGGCCTTGCAGGCAGCGCGCGACGGGCTTGGCCTGCTGCAGATATTCGAAGCCATCGCCCGCGCCGACATCGACGCAGGTCGCGTGCATGGACTGCTCGATGACTGGCAACCGCCCTATCCCGGCTTCCATCTCTACTACCCATCGCGCGAACAGCTGGCACCCAAGCTGCGCGTGTTCCTCGATTTCATGCGTGCGGCCAATGCCGCAGGCTGATTGCCGCGTACTTGCAGACGGATCGCGCTTGCCTGCATCGCCACGGCAACGCAAGCTGACAGCCTGATCCCCGCGAGTCCACGCTTCCGGCATGCGCCGCCTCGACCGTCACCTCGGCCAACTCTGGGCCCACGAAAAAGCCAGCTACGGGCTGCGCGTGTTCATCGCGCTCACTGCCGCCATCGCCTATGGCTGGTACGACGGCCACCTTGAAGCCATCCCCGGCCTGTTCCTGGGCATCATCGCCAGCGCCATCGCCGAGACCGACGACAACTGGTGGGGCCGCACAAAATCCGTGCTGTTGTCGCTGCTGTGTTTCGTCGCTGCCGCGGCGGCGGTCATCGCGCTGTTCCCCTACCCCGTCCCCTTCATCAGCGCGTTGGCGTTGACCGCCTTCGGCCTGACTCTGCTCGGTGCACTGGGCGAGCGCTATGCCTCCATCGGCCAAGCCACGGTGACACTGGCCATCTACGCGATGATCGCGATGGACCAGCACCACAACGTCAGCCAGCAGCAGGCGCTGCGCGAGGTGATCCCGCTGCTGGTTGGCGCCGCCTGGTACGGCCTGCTGTCGATCCTGTGGACGGCGATGTTCGCCAACCGCCCGGTGCGCGAACGGTTGGCGCGCTTGTTCTTCGAACTCGGCCATTACCTGCAGCTCAAGGCCGACCTGTTCGAGCCGGTGCGGCAAGGCAATCTGGAAACACGGCGGTTGGCTCTGGCCGAGCAGAACGTGCGCGTGGTGCAGGCACTGAACATCGCCAAGACCGCCATCCTTAGCCGCTTCGGCCGCTCCGGCCGGCCCGGCGTGCAGTCAGGCCTGTACTTCCGCCTGTACTACATGGCGCAGGACTTCCACGAACGCGCCAGCTCCTCGCACTACCCATATGAAGCCTTGGCCGACGCCTTCTTCCACAGCGACGTGCTGTTCCGCTGCCGACGCTTGCTATCGCTGCAGGGCAAGGCCTGCCAGACGCTGGGTGAGGCCATCCGCCTGCGCCAGCCGTTCGACTACGGGGAACGCACCCGCGTTGCCGGCCAGGACCTGCAATCGTCATTGCAGTACCTGCGCGAGCAGCGCAATCCGCAATGGACGCGTCTGCTTGGCTCGCTACAACTGCTTGCCGCCAACCTGACCAGCATCGAGCGGCAGCTGTCCGAGGCTGCATTGGCGGATACACCACTGGAAGGCATCGATACCCGCCTGCGCGATTCCTCGCCGCACACCTTGCGTGAGATGGGCACGCGCCTGCGCCAGGCACTGACGCCGGGTTCGCTGCTGTTCCGCCATGGCGTGCGCATCGCGTTGGCGCTGATCGCCGGTTACGCGCTGCTGAAGGTGGTGCACCCGGAGAACGGCTACTGGATCCTGCTGACCATTGTCTTCGTCTGCCGGCCGAACTTCGGCGCCACCCGCCTGCGGCTGGTACAGCGCATCGCCGGCACCCTGCTCGGCCTGGGCGTGACCTGGGCGCTGATGCAGCTGTTCCCCGGCACCGGCCTGCAACTGCTGCTGGCGCTGGCAGCGGCACTGCTGTTCTTCATCACCCGCACCGACCGCTACCTGCTGGCCACGGCGGCAATTACGGTGATGGCACTGCTGTGCTTCAACCTGATCGGCAACGGCTTCGTGCTGATCTGGCCGCGCTTCCTGGACACCTTGATCGGCTGCGTCATCGCCGCCATCGCCTCGCTGCTGATCCTGCCCGACTGGGAAGGCCGGCGCCTGCACAAGGTGATGGCACAGGTGATTGCGACCAGCACCGCCTATCTGGACGAGGTGCTGGGCCAGTACCGCAGCGGCATGCGCGACGACCTGCCCTATCGCATCGCCCGCCGCGACATGCACAACGCCGACGTCGCGCTGTCGGTGGCCTTGGCGAACATGCTGCGTGAGCCAGGTTACGCACGCGGCAATCTGGATGCGGGCTTTCGTTTTCTTGCCCTGTCCAACACCTTGCTGGGCTATCTGTCGGCCTTGGGTGCGCATCGCGCGCAGGCTGATGCGGTCAATGAAGATGAGTTGGTTACGGGTGGACACCGCCAACTGCAGCAGTCGCTGGCTGCATTGGCTGCAGCCTTGGGCAGGCGCCAGCCGGCGGAACCGCAGGAAGACGAAGTCGCACTGGCCGATGTGCTGGAGCAGATGCCTGACGAAATCGATGAGAAGTCGCGGCTGGTGCGCACCCAGCTGGCCTTGATGCTGAGGCTGTTACCGAAGCTGAGGGCAGCGGCGGAAGAAGCGATGCTGCCAGCGTAGCGGCTGTGGCTGTCCCTTCCCCCGCAAGCGGGGGAAGGTGCCCGGAGGGCGGATGGGGGGACGCTTTGGCTTTGGCTTTGGCTTTGGCGTCAGGCCTCAACCACCGATTTACAGCCCCGTGCGCTGACGATCCGTCAACGGAGAGATTGCCAGCTTCGCGGCTTACGCCGCTCCTACAAAAGCCTGGCATGCACGCCCTTCGGCGAAGGTGCCGCAATTTGCTTCGCGGCTTACGCCGCTCCCACAACAGCACGGCGCACTGGCATGAAATACACCAGCAGGCCGATCGCTGAGACCGCACCACCCAGTACGCAGACGCCCGTCCAGCCATAGCGCGCCCAGGCCACCGTACTCAGCACCGAGCCACTGGCACCGCCAATGAAATAGCAGGTCATATAGGCCGAGGTGATGCGGCTGCGGGCGCTTTCATCCAACTGGTAGATCACGCTCTGGTTGTTGATGTGCACCGCCTGCACGGCGATATCCAGCAACAGCACGCCCACCACCAGGGCCGCCAGCGACACCGGCGCAAATGCCAGCACCACCCACGACAGCAGCATCATCAACAATCCGCCAACCGCCACCGCGCGGCCATGACCACGATCGCTCAGCTTTCCGCCGCTGCTGGCAGCCAGCGCACCGGCGGCGCCGATCAGACCAAACAAGCCGATCGTGGCGATCGAATAACCATAGGCGGGGCCGGACAGCAGGAATGCCAGCGGCGTCCAGAATATGCTGAAGGCCGCGAACGACAACGCTCCCAACAGCGAGCGCTGACGCAGCAGCGGCTCGTCACGCAGCAGCACCAGCACCGAACCGATCAGACGCGGGTAAGACAGCGTGGCGCTGGGCTGATGGGCGGGCAGCAGCCGCGCCAGCACTACCGCCAACACCAGCAGCGACACGCAGGCCACCCAGTAAATGCTGTGCCAGGAGCCCAGACCGGTCAGTACACCGGAGGCGGTACGCGCAAGAAGAATGCCCAGCAGCAAGCCGGCCATGATGGTGCCGACAACCCGGCCACGTTGCTCCGGTTCGGCAAGACCCGCCGCGTGCGCCACGATGATCTGTGCCGCCACCGCGCTGAGCCCGGACAGCGCCGTACCCACCAGCAACTGCATGAAGTGCGTCGCGGTCGCGCTGATCGCCAAACCCACCGCGGCCAGCACGAACAGCACCACGATCAGCCGACGCCGCTCCAGCCTGTCGCCCAGCGGCACGATCAGCATCAGCCCAACGGCATAGGCCAACTGCGCCACCGTCACCGCCCAGCCGGCCTCCTCGGCACTGATCTGGAACTCCTGCGCAAGGATCTGCAGCAAGGGCTGCGCGTAATAGTTGCCGGCCACGATCAGGCCGGTGGCTGCGGCCAGCAGCAGCACCTGGGCCTGGCTCAAGGGGCGGTTGTGGGATGGGGATGCGGGGGTATTCATGGGGGAGACCACGGCGGGAACAGGGGCAAGTCTGGGCCGCTGCCATCAATGACGCCAATGTATTGTTTTCATCCCATCCATCTGTTTCAGTGATGGCATGTTTACCCTGCGCCAGCTCGAGTTCGCCGTCGCCGTGGCCGAGGAAGGCGGTTTTACCGCTGCGGCGGCCCGCTGCCACACCGTGCAATCGGCGCTGAGCCATCAGATCGCGCGGCTGGAAGATGCCTTCGGCACCCGCCTGTTCGAGCGTAGCCATCGCCAGGTACGGCCCACCGCCGCCGGCGAGGTGTTCCTGCACAACGCCCGGCTGACCCTGCAGGCGGCAGCACGCCTGCAGGAGGAGATGGCGCTGACCCTGGGCACGGTGCGCGGCCGCATCAACATCGGCCAGATCACTTCGCTCAATGTGGTCGATGTGCCGGCACTGCTGGCTGCATTCCGGGCCGCGCACCCTGCCGTCGAGGTACACCTGAAAGCCGGCATGAGCGATGTGCTGCTGGCCGAACTGGAACAAGGCAGCCTGGACGTGGCGCTGGTCGGCGTTGGCCCGCAGATCACCCTGCCGCCGCAGCACCGTCTGTTGCATGAGGAAGGCCTGTCGCTGGTGATGCCCATCGATCATCCGCTGGCCAGTCTCGCGGCAATCCCGCTGCAAGCACTGCAAGGCCTGCCCTTGGCTGCCCTGGTGCCCGGTGCCGGGGTGCGGCGCATGCTGGATGACGCCCTGCGCGAACGTGGCATCCAGGCCCAGCTGCAATACGAGGTCACCCATAGCGAACTGCAGCAGCAACTGGTTGCCGCCGGCCTGGCGGTGGCGGTGGTGCCGGACAGCATGGCCGCGCGCATGCAGCGCACACTTGTGCGGCCGCTGGCAGAGCAGTTCCGTTTCCGCACCTGCGCGGTGTGGCGGGCCGACCCGACCCCGGCTGCGCGTGCACTGCTGGGACTGCTACCCGCAAGCGCCAGTTGAGAGAGATCTGCAATGCAAGCTCGGCTTGACCAATAGCGCCACGCGGTTCTGCTAATGTGCCGCGCAGCACCGAGGAGTCACGATGTCCGGCCACAACCAGTTCGCCCTGCTCAAGCAGCGCCGCTTCCTCCCGTTCTTCATCGTCCAGGCGCTGGGTGCGTTCAACGACAATATCTATCGCCAGGCGATCATCGGCCTGCTGTTCTACTTGGGCGTCAGCAGCGAAGAACGCACGCTCTACACCAATCTGGCGCCGGCATTGTTCATCCTGCCCTACTTCCTGTTCTCGGCACTTGCCGGGCAGATCGCCGAGAAGCTGGAAAAGCAGAAGCTCATCGTCATCACCACCACCATGGAAATCGTGGTGATGTCGCTGGCGGCAGTCGGCTTCCTTACCCAGAACATGCCGGTGCTGCTGGTCGCACTGTTCTGCACCGGCCTGCAATCCACCTTGTTCGGCCCGGTCAAATATTCGGTACTGCCATCCATCCTCAAGCCCGAGGAGCTGACCGGCGGCAACGGTCTGGTGGAAATGGGCACCTCCATTTCCATCCTCACCGGCATGATCGCCGGCGGCATGATCTTCGCGTTGGCCGGCGCCTATGGCCCGATCGTTGCCGCCGTTGCCATCATCGCGCTGGCGCTGATCGGCAACGTCACCGCACGCATGATTCCGCGCGTGGATGCCGGCGCACCGGAACTGAAGATCAACTGGAACCCGATCAGCGAATCGCTGGTGGTACTGCGCCTGGCCAAGAAGCAGAAGGCGGTACGCAACGCCATCCTTGGCGTGTCCTGGTTCTGGTTCTTCGGCACCGTCCTGACCTCGCAGCTACCAACCTATGCGGTGGTGAATCTGGGCGGCGACGAAGTCCTGTACATCTTCGCGCTGGCGCTGTTCTCGCTGGGCACCGGCGTCGGCTCGCTGCTGTGCGAGAAGCTATCCGGGCGCATCGTCGAAATCGGCCTGGTGCCGCTGGGCGCGTTCGGCATGAGTGCCTTCCTGCTGGATCTGTACTTCGCCCGTACCGGCGCGGTGACCGCAGCCGGACTGGATGTTGCCGGCTTCATCCAGCAGCCCGGCAGCTGGCGCATCATCATCGACCTGCTCGGCATCGGCCTGTTCACCGGCTTCTTCGTGGTGCCCTTGTTCGCGCTGATCCAGAGCCGCACGCCGAAGTCGGAAATGTCACGCGTGTTCGCTGCGCTCAACATCCAGAATTCCGGCTTCATCGTGCTGGCAGCGGTGCTGGGCCTGTTCACCCAGAGCGTGCTCAAGTGGAGCATCCCGCAGCTGTTCCTGGCGCTGGCCATCGCAAATATCGTGGTCGCGGCCTACATCTTCAGCATCGTGCCCGAGTTCCTGATGCGCTTCCTCAGCTGGGTGATGGTGCGCACCTTGTACCGGCTGCGGGTCAAGGGCGTTGAGGACAATGTGCCGGACGAAGGTGCCGCGCTGATCGTCTGCAACCACGTCAGCTACATGGATGCGCTGATCCTGTCAGCGGTGATCCCGCGCCCGGCGCGCTTCGTCATGTACTACCGGATCTTCAACGTGCCGGTGATGCGCTGGATCTTCAAGACCGCCAAGGCCATCCCGATCGCCAGCCCCAAGGAAGATGCCGCGCTGATGCAGCGTGCCTTCGACGAGGTGGATGCGGCGCTGGCCGAAGGCGAGCTGGTCTGCATCTTCCCCGAGGGTGCCTTGACCAAGGACGGCGAGATTGCCGCCTTCAAGTCCGGGGTGGAGAAGATCCTGGCCCGGCGCCCAGTTCCAGTGGTGCCGATGGCGCTGAAGGGCATGTGGTCCAGCATGTGGAGCCGCCGCGATTCCCGGCTGGGGCAGATGCGGGTGCCGCGGCGCTTCCGCGCGCATATCGAGGTTGTCGCCGGACCGCCAGTGGATGGCGCCCATACCGATGCCCCACAGCTGGAAATGCTGGTCCGCAAGTTGCGCGGTGATGAAGCCTGAGTAGGTGAAACCACTTTCCAGAAATGGGACAAGTGGCTAGGCTAGCCCCGTATGTGCCTGCCGGGGACCGCAGCACAGTTCAGGAGCAAGGGGATATATGGACAACGCCACGCCATCATTGCCAGCTGTACCGCCTGCGCCGCCAACCGCGCCGCAGCAGGTGCACCACTACTATCACCCGCAGAAATCCGGCGGGATAGCAGCGTTGCTGGAAGTGCTGCCGGGGTTTTTCCAGGTTTTCGGCATTGGCCACCTGTACGCGGGCAACGTCGCTACCGGGCTGATCATCATGTTCGGCTACTGGGCAATTGCCTTCGTCAACTTCCTGCTGTGCTTTGTCTTCATCGGCGTCATCACCTGGCCTCTGTGCTGGATCGCCACAATGATCATCTCGTCGCTGACTGCGGCGAATGCCTGCAAGTCCAAGTAACCCCCTGTTGTCCTATCGGAGAAATGGATGAACGCCGTCAACACCAACACCAGCATTCCCAATCACCTCGCGTGGTCGATCATCGCCACTGTTCTGGCTACCTGCCTGTGCTGCCCACTGGGCCTGGTAGGCATCGTTGCGATCGTGTTCTCCAGCAAGGTCAACACGCTGCTGAACCAGGGTGACCTGGAAGGCGCCCGTCGCGCTTCCAACAACGCCAAGACCTGGTGCTGGGTTGCTACCGGCATGGCCATCCTCGGCCTGCTGATCAACATCGGCTACTTCGCCATGGTCGGCAGTGCCGGTTACATGGAAATGCTGCAGCAGTACCAGTAATACCTTGGCGCTGACGCTTAAAACCGGCCACAAGCTTGCACTGGCCGGGATGGCTGTCGCCGTCCCGGCGGGTGCATGGTTGTTATGGAAATTCGATCCAAATGCTGCGGGCAATCCGTTTCCGCCCTGCATGTTCTACGCCTTCACTGGGCACTACTGCATTGGCTGCGGCTTGACCCGTGCACTGCATGCATTGGCCCACGGCGATGTAGTCCGGGCGTTCTCGATGAACCCCCTCGGCCTCATCACGCTGGCGTTGATTCCGCTGATGACCCTGTGGTCGGCGGGCTGGCAGCCGCGCTGGTTGAATCCACTGATGCGTGTGGTGATGGAGCCAAAGCTCTGGTTGATTTTGTTACCTTCGTATTGGATTGCACGCAACCTGCCGTGGTTTCCTTTCACCCTGCTCGCGCCAACCTGAAAGCCCTTTCAGGCGGTTGGTTCAGCTGCGCGCTGCGGCGCGCCGCAGCGCCTGCACGCCCAACGGCCTGCGTGGCGCGGATTGCACGCAACCTGCCGTGGTTTCCTTTCAACCTGCTCGCACCAACCTGAAAGCCCTTTCAAGCGGTTGGTTTAGCTGCGAGCGACGGGGGTGTGCCGGTAAGGCCTCTGCCGAGCATGGCTCGGCACTACGTGCAAACAAGAAACCCGGCTGTTGGCCGCAACCCTGCTCGCCCAAGCGGGCAGTCTACTGGCTCACCCCACCCAGCCGGCAATGACCAGCAGCGCCAGCAAGGTCATCCACAGCAGCAACATGCGCCAGACCAGGCTCATCGCATCGCGCAGTTCCGGGTAGCGTTCGTCTGCCGGCACCTGCCCTGCCAACCGCACTTCTTCGGCCTCCTCGACCAGCTCGGCGCCAACGCTGGCGCGTGCGGCCTCGGCCAGAAAACCAAGCTGCAGCGTCCAGCGATTGCCAGCAGCGCGACGCCAGGCCGAAAACACCGTGTCGAAATTACCCACCAAAGCCATCGACAACGTCATCAGCTGCGCCACCGGCCACTCCAGCAAGGCAAGCAGCAAATCACCGGCACGTCGCTCTTCAGTGGACAGCAGTTGTGATTGCAGACCTTGCGAAGACTGCGCCAGCAGCCGGTACAACACTGCGCCCAACGGCCCCAGCAACAGGAACCAGAACAGCGGTGCGAACCAGCGCCGCAGTGCATTGACTGAGGTCGCCTCAACCAGACCCGCGGCGTCCTCGCGCATGCTGCCGCCAGCGGCCTGCAGCCTGGATACCGCCAACGCAGCAGCAGCCTCGTCTTCGGCATCGATTACTGCTTCGACATCACGATCAAGATCGCGTGGCCCCCAGCACAGCGCCAGTACCGCAATGCCGAACAGCAAGGCGGGCAGACCGAACAGACGCTCGGCCAAGGCCCATTGCAGCAAGCCGATCAACAGTACGCAGGGCGCAATCAGCAGCAACACGCTGTAGCCTGCGGCCGATTCGCCCAGCTGTGCACGCAGCCAGCCCAGGCAACGCCCGAACCAGCGCCAATCCCGCAACGTCGCCAGCAGCGTGGGGGCCAGGTGGCCGAGCACCAGTGCTGCGATTACCGCTACCAAGGTTGTGAACATGCGATCCCTCCGGCCTGTGATTGTAGGCCCTGCCAACGTTGCAACGGCTGGCAACCCGTGCGGCGATCAATCCTCACGGCGCTGACTCTGGTACCACTGCTCGATCAGGGTGCGCGCTATCGACAGCTGCGGCGGCAGCAGGATCCCCTGCCCATCGTCGTTGCTCTCGCGCTGCAGCGCCGCGCCAACCTCCTCGACACTGAACCAGCGCGCGTCTTCCAGCTCACCATCCACCGTCGGCACGTCATCGTGCGCGCTGGCGCGGAAGCCCACCATCAAGGCGCCCGGGAACGGCCACGGCTGGGTGCCCTGGTACTGCGCCTGGATCACCCGCACACGCGCCTCTTCAAATACTTCACGGGCCACGGTCTGCTCGAAGGTTTCGCCAGGCTCGACAAAACCGGCCAGCACCGAATAGCGGCGCGCGACCCAGCTGCTTTGCCGGCCCAGCAACAGGCGGCCATTGTTTTCGACCGCGACGATCACCGCCGGGTCCACACGTGGATAGTGCTCGGTGCGGCATTGGTCGCAATGACCAATGAAACCGAAGCGACCAAACCGCACCGGCGAGCCACAGACGCCACAGAATCGATTGCGCGAATGCCAGTACGACATCCCGCGCGCATAGCAGAACACGTCGGCCACCTCGGCCGGCCAGGTCACCGCGGCCTGGCGCAGGTCCATGCGCTGCGGTGCACGCACGCTCAGCGTCGCCGCCTCGGCAACAAACCAGGCACGGCCTTCGCGCAGGCCAAGGAAGATCGCCGTACCCGGGCCGCCGCCCAGATCGTTGCCACTGAACAGCGCCGGTTGCCGATCATCATCGGCAAACGCGGTGCCATCGGTGTCCAACACCAGGATCCGGGCCGTTGGCCACAACGCGGCCAATGCATCGGCGTCGCCACGCAGGGTATCGGCACGGTCCAGGGGCGCACCGACAAAGGCGTGCCCGGCAAAGCGGGATTCAGAATTCAGCATCCGCCAGAGCCTGACGACAAAGCCGCACAAGCGCAACCAGCCGCAGTACGGCCGGAACGGCTTAGACCGAGAAGCTGCTACCGCAGCCGCAGGTGGTGCGGGCGTTGGGGTTGCGGATCACGAACTGGGCACCGGTCAGGCTTTCGCTGTAATCCACCTCGGCACCCATCAGGTACTGCAGGCTCAGCGGATCGACCAGCAGGGTCACACCTTCGGTGACCACGGCCAGATCGTCCTCGGCACGGTTTTCATCGAACTCGAAGCCGTACTGGAAGCCGGAGCAGCCGCCGCCCTGGATGTAGACGCGCAGGGCGAGCGCAGCGTTGCCCTCGTCCTGGATCAGCTCACGCACCTTGGAGGCAGCCGCCGGAGTGAAGTTCAGCGGACGGTCCAGGGACTGGTAATCAGGCGCCGGCTGCGCGCCGGGCAGGGAAACTAAGGTGCTCATGTCGCTCAGGATGGGGGCGGCAAGCCCCTGTTTCAAGCCGCAGTGGCTTCAGCTTTCTTGGACTTCTCAACGGCTTTGGCGTCCGGTGCCGGCAGCGCGGCCATCGCCGCGGTATGCAGCAGGCGGCCGTTGAGCTGTGCACCGGCGCTCATTTCCACCACGGTGTAATGCACGTTGCCGGTGACACGGGCGCTGGGGGTCAGCTCGATGCGTTCGCTGGCATGAACGTCGCCCTCCATGCTGCCACTGAGCACCACCACGGCGGCCCGTACCTCGCCTTCAATGCGGCCGTGTTCCGCCAGGGTCAGCATGGCCTTGGCGCCTTCCTCGGCAATCACCTTGCCGATGATGCGGCCTTCCACATACAGGCTGCCGCTGAATACCACGTCGCCGCGGATTTCCACCTGGGAGCCGATCAGCGCATCTACGGACAGGTCGGTATCGTGCTTGGATTTGCTTTTGAACATGTTTATTCCCCTCTGCCGTTGCCAGCGAGTTTCCAATCGAATGTCTGGTTGGAGCCCCCCCCGGATCCGGACAGGGAGACTCGCACACGTTGCGGTGTGAAATCCCGGGGCAGCATCACGCTACCGTCCAGTTGTTGAAAATAACGGAAGGAATAATCCTGCCCGGGCACGCCTTTGCGCTGATGTAGGTCATCCCAGCTGACGGTTGTCAGCTTTCCGTCCTTCACGCCCTCAACCGAGAACCGCATCTGGCCCTGGCTGATGGCACCGCGATTCAGGTTCTGGGTCAGCACCACGCTGTAATGCCAGGTGCCGGCCGCTTCCGGGGTGAACTCCACCGAATGGGTATTCAGCCCCTTGCGCTGGCTGGTGGAACCGACCAGGCGTTCATAGAAGGCAACGTCGGCGCGCAGGCCGGCAATCTCTTCGTCGCGCTCGGCCAGCGAGGCCTGCACTTCGCTGTTGGCGGCGCGACTGATTTTGTCCGATGCCTCCAGTGTGGCCTGGCGCTGGCGCAGCTCCTCCAACTGGCTGCGCTGCTGGCCTACCAAGGCTTCGCTCTGGCGCAGCTTCTCGCGCATGCCACCGGCGTCGGGAGAGGCGTAGCGCGCCGCCAGCCAGCCGACCAGCAGCAGCGACAGCAACCATACTGCCGCCAGAACAGCGATAGGCACCCAGCCTGGGCGCGGGGTCGCACCACCACGCGGGGTGATCTTGAAACGTGAAGACGGTCGGTTGGTCATGGCAGGCTCCAGTGCTCCCGGAAGGGCGACACCCGTGCTCGATCTGGAACGACGGGCCAGTGTAAACGACAGCAATGCACACGCGCTTGCGCTGTGGCGGCTGGCATTCACCGCAGGCATGCTCGATAGTTGTGGCCCTGCTCACCGTACCCCGGCCGGACTCTCCCCATGACCGAAGCCCACGTGTTCGTCATCGGCATCTTGCTGGCCTGGCTGGCCGGCATCCGCGTCTACCTGACCGTGTTCGGCGTTGGCATGGCCGGGCTGATGGGCTGGGTAGACCTGCCACCGGCATTGCAGGCCACCGAATCCTGGTGGGTGTTGGGCACCTCCGGCGCCCTGGCCGTGGCCGAGTTCTTTGCCGACAAGATCCCCGGGGTGGATTCGATCTGGGATCTGCTGCAGACGTTGGCGCGGGTTCCGGCCGGCGCCTTCCTCGCTGCTGCCACCCTGTCGCCCAATGGCGAACTGAGTACCGGTGTATTGGCCGCGGGCGCCGGCATCGCGCTGACCAGCCATGGCCTGAAAGCCGGCACCCGTGCCCTGCTCAATACTTCACCGGAACCGGCCAGCAACTGGGTGGCCTCGTTTGCCGAGGACAGCGTGGTGATCGGCACCTTGGCCCTGGCATTGGCGCACCCGTGGCTGGCGCTGATCTTCGTGCTCAGCGCCAGCATCATCGGCGCGCTGACGGTATGGCTGGTGTGGCGCATGCTATGGCGAGGGCTCAAGCGCATGTTCGCCAGCACCGACACGCCAGCTTCAGCAATGTCCAAGCCAGGTGACCACTCGCTGCCACCTGCCCCGTGACCACATAATTCCCCTCGATGGCCAGCAACGACACCCTTACCGCATCCAACCGCCCGCTGCGCGCGGAAACCCCACCGGCCGACTACTGGCAGCGTTGGAGTGTGCGCAATGCGCCACCCACCGAGGCCGTACAGGCGCAGCTCAAACCAGACGCCGACGCAGCTGCGGCAGCCATGGCCAGCGATGTCGGCGATGACACGCCCTACCGCGTGCTGATCGTCGAGGACAACCGCTCGCAGGCACTGTTCGCACAAAGCGTGCTGCATGGCGCCGGCATGCAGGCCTTCGTACAGATGGACGTGGAAGGTGTGCAGCAGGCCATCAGTGAACACCGCCCGGACCTGATCCTGATGGATCTGCACATGCCCGGGCTCGACGGCATGCGCCTGACCGCGATGATCCGCCAGCAGCCGCACCAGCAACTGCTGCCGATCGTGTTCCTGACCGGCGAAGCCGACCCGGACCGCCAGTTCGAAGTACTCGACTGCGGCGCCGACGACGTGCTGGTCAAACCGATCCGGCCGCGCCACCTGGTCGCCGCCGTCGCCAACCGCATCCGTCGCAACCGCATGCAGTCGCTGGGCAAGGCCGACGCCGGCCCATTGATGAACAACCCCGAGACCGGCCTACCCACCCGTCACAACGTGATGCAGCAGCTGCAAACTGCCATCGCCGAGCGGCAACCGGCCGGGCTGATGTTCATCGAGATCGCCAGCGCACTGGGGCTGCGCGAGCGCTATGGCTATGCCAGCTACGAGCGCTTGATGGTGCAGGCGGGGCAACGCCTGGCCGAAAACCTGCGCCCGCACCAGTTGGCACGGCTCAATGACAACAGTTTCCTGCTGCTCAGCCGCGGCATCGAAGAAGCGGCAGTGCCGGCCTTGGCGCAGCAGGTCCGTGATGGCCTGTCCGCGCAGCCGTTTGCACCACGCGAGGACGAATCGGTTTTCCTGCGCTGCGTGGTCGGCCACGCCAACCTGTCGCAGGACCTGAACGATGCCGACACCGCGCTGGAAGCAGTGGAGCGCACCGCCCTGCAGGCGCGCCTGAGCAGCACCGGCATTGCGGCCTACGAAAGCAACGACGTCGCCATCAACAACGAACATCTGGCCTTGCTCGATGGCCAGATCGAACTGGCCTACCAACCCATTGTCGCCGTCGCTGGCGGCGACACCGCGCAGTACCAGCTGCTGCTGCGCCTGCGCCAGAGCAACGGCACCTTGCTGTCCGCCGGCCAGGTGATTCCCGCGGCCGAAGCCGCCGGGCGCATCGCCGACCTTGACCAGCAGGTCGTCGAACACGCGCTGGGCCTGCTGCACCTGTACCAGTTCGCGCAGCCGCCGATGCGCTTGTTCGTCTCGCAGTCGCTGCGCTCGCTGTCGCGCAGCGCCTATGCCGAATGGCTGCTCAATGCGCTGCAGGAGCGACAGGTAGCCGGCAATGGGCTGGTCATCGATGTGCGTCTTTCCGACGCATTGGTACATGCGGTAAGCCTGCAGCAGTTCTGCGCGCAGCTGATGCCGGCCGGCGTGCAGTTCTGCCTGAGCCAGTTCGAACCCGGCGCCGAAGCCAACGCCCTGCTGAGCCAGCTGCCGCTGAGCTTCGTGCGCATGGCCGCTCGCTACGCCGAAAGCCATACCAACCAGAAGCTGCGTGACGAACTGCGCGGCACCATCGACCTTGCCCACCGCGCCAACCTGCAGATCATCGGCCAGCAGATCGAAGATCCGCAGGCTGCTGCTGCGATGTGGATGGGCGGTATCGACTTCATCCAGGGCAACGTGGTGCAACGCGCTGGCAGCGAGCTCAACTTCGACTTCCAGAACGCGGTGCTGTGAGCGCGGCCACGTCGGGCACTGCGCGCGGTTGGGCACTGCTGGCAGCAGGCTGCGCCGCTGCCGCGTGCGTGATCAGCTTCATTCCCGCTGTCCCTGCCATCGCCGCCACTGCCAGTGCTGGCGTCGCAGCGGTCGCAGCGCTGCTGGCAGCCATCGGCGCCAGCCGGCAACTACGGCAGGCGCATGCCCTGCAACTGCAGCTCGAAGAACGAGCACTGGAAAACACCCGCCTACGTGCTGCCGCGCAGGACCACAGCACACTGCAGGAAGCATTGCTGCAAGCCAAACAGGCCGCCGAAGCCGCCACCCTGGCCAAGGGCGAATTCCTGGCCACGATGAGCCATGAGATCCGCACGCCCTTGAACGGCATCCTGCCGATGCTGGAACTGGTGGCACAAGGCCCGCTGAGCCTGGACCAGCGCAACATGCTCGATACCGCCACCGACAGTTCACGGCAGCTGTTCCGCATTGTCGACGACATCCTCGATTACTCCAAGCTGGAAGCGAACCGCTTCGAGCTGGAAATCACCACCTTCAACCTGCGCGAAACCCTGGACGGGATGTTGCGGCTGATGCAGCGTGCCGCCGAGCACAAAGGCCTGCGCCTGTCGCTGCACATCGACCCTGCGGTGCGCCTGTCGGTGCGTGGCGACCCGGTGCGGCTGCGGCAGATACTGGGCAACCTGCTGGTCAATGCGATCAAGTTCACCGAACTGGGCGAAATCAGCATCCACGTAAAGCGCCTGGGCGAAACCGCTGCGCAGCATCGCCTGCGCTTTGAAGTACGCGACACCGGCATCGGCGTGGATACCAGCCAGCAACAGCGGCTGTTCAACGCCTTTACCCAGGCCGATGCGTCCACCACCCGCCTGTACGGCGGCACCGGGTTGGGGCTGGCGATCTGCAAGCGCATCGTCGACCTGATGCACGGCAGCATCGGCGTGCACTCCGAGCCCTTGCGTGGCTCCACGTTCTGGTTCGAAATCCCGCTGTTGAAAGTCATCGGCGACCTGCACCAGCCCGACCACCTGCGCAAAGTGCGCCAGATTCTGCTGGTCACCCCCGAGCAGCGGCTGCGCCAGCGGCTGCAGTTGATACTGCCGAACTGGGGCTACCAGCCGGTTGTCGCCAACAACCTGCAGGAAGCGCTGGAACGCCTGCGCAAGCCCACCGTGTCAGGTATTTTCCATGCCGTGATCGGCGACCTTGAGCCACTGCGTAACAGCGCCCCGGCCCTGCAGCGCGCGGTCGAACGCATGGATCAGAGCCGGCCACGGCTACTATGGCTATATGGCGACGCCCCGATCGCCGACGCACTGCGCGATGGCGCCACCCTGCTGCCGCGCCAACTACCCGATACGCAGTTGCGCAATGCCCTGGCCGAACCGTTACAGCTTGCACCCAGCCCAGCGCCTGCGTTCCTGCCGAGCAACGCCTTTGCGGCTGCGATAGCGCCTGTTGCAACAACGTCCACTTCGACAGCGGCAACAATTGCACCTGCAGCCCTCCCCGCAAGCGCACAAAGCAAGCCGGTGACAGCGCCAGCCGCAGTCACCAGCAACGCAAACACGAGCGCTGACCTGGCCGGCATGTTGGTGCTGTTGGTCGAGGACAACTCGGTCAACCTGATGGTCGCGCAGAAACTGCTGAAGGTCCTCGGCGCCAGCACCGAAGCCGCCGAGAACGGCGCCATTGCCCTCGACAAGATGCACGCCAAACGCTACGACGCGGTGCTCATGGACTGCCAGATGCCGGTACTGGACGGCTTTGCCGCCACCGGCCGTTGGCGCGAGCACGAAGCCAGCAGCGGCGCCAGCCAGCGACTACCGATCATCGCCATGACCGCCAACGCCATGGCTGGCGACCGCCAGCGCTGCCTGGACAGCGGCATGGACGAATACCTCTCCAAACCCATCTCCCGCGCACAACTCCTGAACTGCCTGCTGGCCTTCAAGCCAGCATCCATCGCAACTGCCGATCCGGTTACCAGCATGCCCAGCCCCGACCTCTCCGCCAATGCATTGGCCGCCGCCTCCACCGCCCATACCGATGGCATCACCGCCTCGATACTGGAGCGCAGCGTGCTGGATGAACTGTTCGAGATTGCCGGTGACGAGATCAACGCCATCATCGACGTGTTCCTGGACGAGACCCCGCAACTGGTGCGGCATCTGCAGGAAGCAGCGGTGATGCCCGACCTGAAGCGTCTGGGCGAACTGGCGCACAGCCTGAAATCTTCAAGCGCCAATGTCGGCGTACTGGCCTTGTCTGAAGCCGCGCGCCGGCTTGAGCACGGTGCGCGCAGTGGCACACTGGAGCGGCCCACCGTGATGGTGGCGCTGATCGTTGCCGAGTTTTCGCGTGCGCGCATGGCGCTGGCCGGCTATCAGGCCGATCAGCGCGCGCAAGCGCAGGAATGATCCCGCTGCGGCGGGATCAGTCTTCCAGCTTGGTGAGCAGGTAGTTCGGCTCGCCGATACGCTCGATCAGATCAAGCTGGGTTTCCAGCCAATCGATGTGCTCTTCCTCGGAATCGAGGATCTTCACGAACAGTTCGCGGCTGACGTAATCACTGATCGATTCGGCATAGGCGACTGCATCGCGCAGCACCAATGCCGCCTCATTCTCCAGCGCCAGATCGCACTTGAGGATTTCGGTGGGGTTTTCGCCGATGCGCAGCTTGCCCAGTGCCTGGAAATTGGGCAGACCTTCGAGGAACAGAATGCGATCGGAGAGCACGTCGGCGTGCTTCATCTCGTCGATCGACTCTTTGTATTCGTGTTCGGCCAGCTCGTTCAAGCCCCAGTTCTTCAGCATCTTGGCGTGCAGGAAGTACTGGTTGATGGCGGTCAACTCGTTGTAGAGGACCTTGTTGAGAAATTCGATGACCTTGGCGTCGCCTTTCATGGCGCTGACTCCGACTAGAGGAACGAGCGCACTTTACCGGTTGCCGGCAGACAATGAAGGAACGCGAATCGTGATCATTAGCCACCGCCGTAGGCGGTGGCGGCAAGGCCTGTTCAGGCCGCCCGCAGCAGCGGTAAGGGCAGCTCGCGGGTAGCGCGTGCCTGCTCCAGCAGACCGGCCGCCATGTCCAGGCAGGAACCGCAGTTGGAGCCGCAACCGGTACGCATGGTCAGCTCAGACACCGTGTCGCAGCCGGCAAGCGCGGCTTCACGGATCTGGTGATCGGTAACTCCATTGCAGATGCAAACGTACACGGCTTGACGCCCCTGAACCCGGCACGTATCGGCCGTGTCAGTATTCAATCGCAAATGCGAATGGTTGTCAATTTCGGGCGTTAATCATTATTAATCTTCTTCCCTCGCCAGACCCCTGGACGCCGCGGGCGCTTGCGCGGCCGCTCATGGCCAGCACTGCTACCCGGCATCCACGCCTCCTGTGCGGACGCCGGCATCGCCTGCACACCCTGGCCTGCGATGCCGCGCGCCAAAGGCGCCAGATGGCGCAGTGCACGCGCGTAAACGCCACGCTTGAAGATGACCACGTGCTCGACCGGATACCAGAAGTCGACCCAACGCCAGTGGTCGAACTCCGGCGTATCGGTTTCATCCAACCGCACATGCGCTTCGTCGCCGGTCAGGCGCAGCAGGAACCAGACCTGCTTCTGACCGATGCAGACCTGCTTCTCGGTGTGACGGATCGCCCGCGGAGGCAGCCGGTAGCGAAGCCAACCGGGAGTCGCCCCCAGGACTTCAACGTGTTCAGGCAGCAGGCCGGTTTCTTCCTGCAATTCGCGATACATGGCCTCGACCGGGGTTTCATCGGTATTCATACCGCCTTGCGGGAACTGCCAGCCATCCCGGCGCACGCGTCGTGCCCAGAACACCTGCCCGTCTTCCCGCATCAGCACTATGCCGACGTTCGGTCGATAGCCGTCCGGATCGATCACGATGCGGACTCCTAAAATTTCTACTGCCGAGGACTCTGCCATGGCTGCTGTCATGCCACAAGCACAGAAATACCTGTTGACAAAACGGCACGACACCACCAGAATTACCGGCTCCCAAGGCTATGTAGCTCAGCCGGTTAGAGCACAGCACTCATAATGCTGGGGTCGGTGGTTCGAGTCCACCTATAGCCACCATGGGACGCAGGTTGAACCTGCACTACAGCCCCGTCGCCAAGCGGTAAGGCATCTGACTCTGACTCAGACATTCGGAGGTTCGAATCCTTCCGGGGCTGCCAAACATGAAAGGCCTGATCGAAAGATCAGGCCTTTTTTCTATTCAGGACCTTCACACCCAGACCAACCAACAGGCCGGGTGTGCGATAATCGTCACGCACCATAGCCCCGTCGCCAAGCGGTAAGGCATCTGACTCTGACTCAGACATTCGGAGGTTCGAATCCTTCCGGGGCTGCCATTTATAAAAAGGCCAGATCGAAAGATCTGGTCTTTTTTTGTGCCTGAAGTTCCGGGCCATGCACGACCTCATGCCTCGGCTTCAGCACCTGCCCCAGCCTTTGCTCATATGCCGTCATTCCCGCGCAGGCGGGAATCGCTCTGGCTCCAGCCCCGGCCCTGGCTCTTGCATTTGTCACCAGCCATGCAGACCCAAGGCCAGAGCAAACGACAAAAGACCCACAACCCAAGAGCGATTCTCGCCTGCGCGGGAATGACGGCATACAGCGAAAGCCAAACCAGAAACAAAACCCCAAAACGACAAAAGCCCGGCCAAGGCCGGGCTTTTGCTTTCCCAGTGGGATTCCGAAGAATCCCACCCCGAAGCGATTAACGCTTGGAGAACTGGGTGGCGCGACGTGCCTTGTGCAGGCCGACCTTCTTACGCTCGACTTCACGGGCGTCACGGGTCATGAAGCCAGCCTTGCGCAGCTCGGACTTCAGGGTTTCGTCGTATTCGACCAGCGCACGGGCGATGCCCAGACGGATCGCACCGGCCTGGCCGGTGGTGCCGCCGCCGGCAGCAGTGACAAGAATGTCAAAGCTTTCGGTGTTCTGGGTCAGTTCCAGCGGCTGACGCACGATCATGCGTGCAGTCTCACGGCCAAAGAACTCGTCCAGCGGACGGCCATTGACGGTGATGTTGCCAGTGCCCTTGCGCAGGAACACGCGAGCGGTGGAGGACTTGCGGCGGCCAGTGCCGTAGTTTTGAGTGATAGCCATGATTAGATATCCAGAACCTGCGGCTGCTGTGCTGCGTGCGGATGCTCAGTGCCTGCATAGACCTTGAGCTTGCGGTACATCTGACGACCCAGCGGGCCCTTCGGCAGCATGCCCTTCACAGCGGTCTCGATGACGCGCTCCGGGTGACGCTCCAGCGCCTGCTCCAGGGTTTCGGTCTTCAGGTTACCGATGTAGCCGGTGAAGCGATGGTACTTCTTGTCCTTCAGCTTCTTGCCGGTTACAGCAATCTTGTCGGCATTGATGACGACCAGGTAATCACCGGTGTCAACATGCGGGGTGTAGACCGGCTTGTGCTTGCCACGCAGGCGGCGAGCCAGCTCGGTGGAAAGACGACCCAGCGTCTTGCCGGCGGCGTCAACGAGGTACCAGTCGCGCTGGACGGTCTCGTTCTTTGCAGTGAAAGTGCTCATAAAGAACTCAGGTAGGTCGGGCTGGTTACGGCGAGATGAACCACCGGAACTTTGCCACGCGTTGTGAAGGTGAAACAGAAGAGGCGGGATTGTACTGGCCGTACGCCCCCAGCGCAACTCAGCCCCTGAACAGGCACCTCGCCCCGGCCTTGGCAGGCCGCGGGCCAGCGGCGAGAATCGGGCATACCCCACTGCACTGCCCCGCCATGATCACCGCCCGCGTACATACGCCATTGGACCACCTGCTGACCGAAGCCCAGCGCGCCCTGGA
Organism: Stenotrophomonas sp. STEN035; assembly: GCF_056759935.1. Taxonomy (NCBI): domain Bacteria; kingdom Pseudomonadati; phylum Pseudomonadota; class Gammaproteobacteria; order Lysobacterales; family Lysobacteraceae; genus Stenotrophomonas; species Stenotrophomonas sp. STEN035. The sequence goes on along the minus strand of NZ_JBRRDY010000011.1, from coordinate 691 downwards.
CACGGTGTTCGGCAACCCGCCAGCCGCCCGCCCCAATCCGGCCGGCGACACCCCCGAGGTGGTACTGGAACCGACCGAGGCCCGCCACGCGGCCGGGCTGATGCGCATCAACCACGTCGGCGAAGTCTGTGCGCAGGGGCTGTATTTCGGCCAGGCAGCGGTCGCCCGCGACCCGGCCACACGTGCACATCTGCTGGAAGCCGCGCAGGAAGAGACCGATCACCTGAGCTGGTGCGCCGACCGCCTGCGCGAGCTGGACAGCCGCCCCAGCCTGTTCAACCCGCTCTGGTACGCCGGCAGCTACACCATCGGCACCCTGGCCGGCCTGCGCGGCGACGGCTGGAACCTGGGCTTCGTGGTGGAAACCGAGCGTCAGGTGGAAGCACATCTGGACGAGCACCTGCAGACCCTGCCGCCGGCCGACCAGCGCAGCCGCGAGATCCTCAAGGTGATGAAGCTCGATGAAGCCCGCCACGCCGAGCACGCCGAACATGCCGGCGCGCGCAAGCTGCCGTTCCCGATCCCGTCGGTGATGGCACTGGCCTCCAAGGCGATGAAGGCCGTGGCTTACCGGGTATAACGCTCCACCTGTAGAGCCCACCCCAGCGCGCGGGGGGGCCGAGCGGGGTAGTCACGGGCGCGCCTGGGGGGGGGGGTCAAGGGGGGGGGCTTTGGATAATCGGCCCTCGGC